>CAZZNL010000153.1:0-4648 GCA_964655625.1 uncultured Pseudomonadales bacterium | reverse complement strand
GAACTACAGATTGCAACAGCTAGTGCTAGTGAACGAGACCCCTTAGGCATAAGCCCTTTAGGTTGAAATAAGTGTTTTATTAAATATAGAAACACTATTGGCCCAAATAGAAACAACTTATATATGCTTCCTATCCCGTATATCTTTTCTGAAAAATACATTATGGAGTAAATTACACCTGTGTAAAGTGACTGAATTAGCCAAATATTCTTGTCAGTGCTAGTTGAATTTTCCATTGCCTTATTACTACCTCTATAGGCTATACGACGCATAACTTAAATTCGACGTCATTGTTTTACAACCATAGGTGCATAATCTTCTTGCATGGTGTATAAACTGCACGCGTGGGTCTGGAAGACCTTTATACACAAGCAGTTATCACTAGACAAGGACGTTAGCATGGATTCTTTTACACCATCCTCTATCACCAGCCCTGCCGCACCGAAATTGCTGCAAGAAGTGCAGCGCTGCCTGCGGGTGAAGCATTATTCTCTGCGTACCGAGCGCAGTTATATCGGTTGGATACGCAATTTCATCCTCTACCACAATAAAAAACACCCGCGCGATCTTGGCCCAGCCGATGTTGAAGCCTTTTTATCTTACCTCGCCGTAGATCGTCAGGTTTCCTCTTCCACTCAAAATCAGGCCTTGGCCGCCCTGTTGTTTTTGTACCGTGAAGTGTTGGCCATGCAACTGCCGTGGCTAGACAACATCACTCGCGCCAAGCCTTCGCAACACCTTCCTGTGGTGCTCAGTATGCCGGAAGTGCGTGCGCTGTTTGCCCACGTCGATGACCCTTTACTCAATTTGGTGATTCGCCTGTTGTACGGCACCGGCATGCGTTTGATGGAAGGTTTGCGCCTGCGCATCAAAGATGTGGATTTTGCGCGACAGGAAATCCTCATTCGCGATGGCAAAGGCAGCAAGGATCGAGTCACTGTGCTGCCGCAATCCCTGCGCTCAGCGTTGCAAAAGCAAATTCAATTTGCCATTGCTCTGCATACTGAAGACCTTGCCGCAGGCTACGGCCGCGTTTGGCTACCTCATGCCCTCGCTCGTAAATACCCTAAAGCCGCCTTTGATATTGGCTGGCAGTATGTTTTCCCGGCCGCTGGGCTTTCCACTGACCCGCTAACGGGTGATCGCGGCCGTCAACATCTGGATCCAAAACGCATTCAGCGCGCTGTTAAACACGCAACGCTTGCCGCTGATATACACAAATTGGTAACGCCGCATGTGCTGCGCCATTCGTTTGCCACCCACTTACTTGAGAGCGGCAGTGACATACGCACCGTGCAAGAGCTGCTCGGTCATTCCGATGTCAAAACCACGCAAATTTATACGCACGTACTCAATCGCGGTGCTATTGGCGTGCTCTCTCCCTTGGATCGCTAAAACTTGTCCCCTGTTTATCAACAATCGCCACACACCCTTTTGTTGATAAGCATTTGTAATGCCCTTGCGCTGTGCAAATATTGTTGGTGTTTTTTACGCTTGCTTGAACAACTTCTTGCTGAATGAAAATAGCCGTTTTATTCAATTTTGCACGCACAGATTGTCCCGCTTTTTTGCGCTGGTTTTCCCTGTACTTATTCTTCGCTACAACACACGGTATCACTGGCTTTGCGCGGCTTATCCACAGCTGGCCGCGCTCCCTATAATCACTTCAAAAAAATAAAATCATAAACCTTATATACATGTAACTTAGTAAAGTAGATCAAGCGTAGGTATCACACATCGAGATTGGCAACCGCCAGCGCATTGGTTTCGATAAAGTCTCTACGCGGCTCTACAGCGTCTCCCATCAGACAGGTGAATATCTGATCGGCGGCGATAGCGTCTTCCACCGTCACGCGCAGCATACGGCGGCTGGCTGGATCCATGGTGGTCTCCCACAGCTGTTCCGGATTCATCTCACCCAAGCCTTTGTAGCGTTGGATGGTGTGCCCCTTGCGCGACTCCTCCATCAGCCATTCCAGTGCCTGTTTGAAACTGGTGGCGGCCACAGTTTTCTCGCCGCGTTTCACGTAAGCGCTGTCTTCGAGCAGGCCTTGCAGTTGCTGGCCCAGTTTCACAATGTGTTGGTACTCACCTGAAGCAAAGAAATCGCGCTGCAATACATGTTCCACAGGAACACCGTGCGCAGTTATACGCACCGCAGGAAGGAACAGGTGGCGTTCGGAATCACCATACACACTGACGTCGAAGCGATGGCTGCCATTAGCGCTCTGTTCCAAAGCGGCTTGCAGTTGTTCGCACCAGCTTTGTACGGTTGCTTGATGACCCAGTTGTTCGGCAGGCAGCGCCGCTTGGTAAATCAGCGCTTCGAGTATCTGCGCCGGGTACAGACGCGACAGACGCTCGATGATGGCCATGACATTGCGATAGTCATTGACTAGGGTTTCCAGCGCGGTACCGCTGATGCCAGGTGCTTGGGCATTGACGTGCAGGCTGGCACCGTCCAGAGCTGCCTGTGTCAGATAGTTTGTTAGTGCTTGCTCATCTTTAAGATATTGATGTTGCTTACCTTTAGCAATTTTGTACAAAGGAGGTTGCGCGATATAAATATGGCCGCGCTCTATCAGTTGTGGCATTTGACGGAAGAAAAATGTCAGCAGCAAGGTGCGGATGTGTGAGCCATCCACATCGGCGTCGGTCATGATGATGATGCTGTGGTAGCGCAATTTATCAGCATCAAATTCGTCTTTGCCGATGCCGCAACCCATGGCTGTGATCAAGGTGCCGACTTCCTGCGAGGCGAGCATTTTGTCGAAGCGCGCTTTTTCAACATTGAGGATTTTACCTTTCAGGGGCAGGATCGCCTGCGTGCGTCTATCCCTGCCCTGTTTGGCGGAGCCGCCCGCCGAGTCACCTTCCACCAAATACAGTTCAGACAATGCCGGATCTTTTTCCTGGCAGTCTGCCAATTTTCCAGGCAGGCCGGCGATATCGAGCGCCCCTTTGCGGCGCGTCATTTCCCGCGCCTTGCGAGCCGCTTCGCGTGCACGGGCAGCATCGATGATCTTGCCGGCAATGGTTTTACCGGCAGCCGGCGTTTCCAACAGGTATTCTTCAAACTTCTCATTCATGGCTGAAGCGACGACATTAGTCACTTCCGATGACACCAGCTTGTCCTTGGTCTGACTGGAAAATTTCGGGTCTGGTACTTTGACAGAAACGATAGCCGTCAAACCCTCTCTGGCATCCTCACCGCTGGTGGAAATTTTCTCCTTTTTCAGAAAACCTTCGCGCTCCATGTAAGCGTTCAGGGTGCGAGTCAATGCCGTGCGAAAACCCTGCAAATGGGTGCCGCCATCGCGCTGTGGAATGTTGTTGGTAAAACAGTAGACATTTTCCTGATAACCGTCGTTCCACTGCATAGCCACTTCAACGCCGATGCCATTGGTGTCATCAGACTGCGGCACAATAAAGTGGAAAGTGCTATTGAGTGTGCTTTTATTGGTATTGATGTATTCAACGAAAGCCGCCAAGCCGCCTTCGTACTGGAATATATCTTCTTTACCATCGCGCTCGTCTTTCAATACGATGCGCACACCAGAGTTCAGAAAGGACAGCTCGCGCAAGCGTTTGGCGAGAATGTCATAGCTGAAATGAATGTTGGTGAAGGTTTCAGGTGAAGGCCAGAAAGACACAGACGTGCCACGTTTGTCGGTGTCGCCCACTTCACGCAGCGGGTATTGCGGAACACCGTGATGGTATTCTTGCTCATACAGTTTGCCGTTGCGGCGGATATTCAATTGCAATTTGGTAGACAAGGCATTGACCACCGACACACCGACACCGTGTAAACCACCGGAAACCTTATAGGAATTGTCGTCAAATTTACCGCCAGCATGCAGCACGGTCATGATGACTTCGGCAGCGGAAACCCCCTCTTCCGGGTGTATGTCCACAGGAATACCGCGACCGTTGTCAGTCACACTGATAGATTCATCAGGGTGTATGGTGACCGTAACCTCGGTGCAATAACCAGCCAGTGCCTCATCGATGGCGTTATCGACCACTTCAAACACCATGTGATGCAAACCGGTGCCGTCATCAGTGTCACCGATATACATACCAGGGCGTTTGCGCACGGCATCCAGCCCCTTCAATACCTTGATACTGGATGAGTCGTAGCCGCTGTTGTCGTCCAACGGGGTTTGTTCGATTGCGTTCGACATTGTTATTACACTCCAGAGAATAGTTTTAGGACAAAGTCAGCGCTGAGACTTGTCCGTGTTCCACGTGAAACCATTGTGTATCTGCCGTAGCTGGCCAGCAATCTTGCAGGCTTTCCGCCTCCGTAGCGGTAACAAAAACCTGGCTGCGCATAGTGCTTAATTGCTGGCACAGGATTTGGCGGTGACGCATATCCAGTTCGGCAGGCAGATCGTCAACCAAATAGATACAGGTTTTTCCAGTTAATTCGTGCAGCAAGACACCTTGGGCTAGCCGCAGTGCACACGCCAGCAGCTTTTCTTGGCCGCGAGACAATACCTCTTCCGCTGGACGACCATCGACGCGGATAGCGATATCCGCACGCTGCGGGCCACTGTGGGTAGAGCCGTGTTGACGGTCTCGCTCACGATCCCTTTCCAGTGCTTGTGTCAAGGGCAGATTGTCCTGCCAGCCGCGCTTGTAATGC
>CAZZNL010000152.1:3219-4680 GCA_964655625.1 uncultured Pseudomonadales bacterium | reverse complement strand
CTGATTCGATTTCCAGTTTTTCAAGTCAATGGGTTTGTGGGCGATGTTCCAGTCACCGCAGAGTATGTAGTCGCGCCCGTCGCAGATTTGTTGTTTCAACACTGGCAAATACAAATCCAGAAATTCAAATTTTTTCTGTTGTGCCTGTTCGCTGCTGGAACCTGAGGGCAAGTAGAGCGACACCACGGACAAGTTGCCAAAATTTGCCTGCAGGTAACGCCCTTCTGTGTCGGCAGATGTCCACCCCAAACCAGTAACGACGTTGTCAGGCTTTTGTTTGGCATACAGGGCAGTGCCGCTGTAGCCTTTTTTTTCTGCGTCGCAGTAATAGCAATGGTAGCCCGCAGGGTGAAACAAGGCATCTTCCAATTGATCGCGCTGCGCTTTGGTTTCCTGGATGCACACTACGTCGGCATTTCGCGTTTGCAGCCAGGTAAAAAAACCTTTTTTGGCGGCGGAGCGGATGCCGTTGGTGTTGGCAGTGATGACACGAAAAGTGTTGGCCATAAAGCGCTCGCGTGTGCGTTGCTGTTAATTGAACATTTCTAGCAGTTGCCGACCCGGATCTTCCGCTTTCATAAATGCTTCGCCGACCAGAAAGGTATTCACGCCGTGGCCGCGCATGGCTTTTACGTTATCAATGCTGTGTATGCCGCTCTCGGTGACGACAATGCGGTCTGTTGGTATTTGGGGTAGCAGTTGATAGGTGGTTTCTAAGGTGGTGTTGAACGTGTGCAGATCGCGGTTATTGATGCCGATTAAGCGATTGTGCAACAGCAGTGCCTGTTCCAATTCAGCGGCGTTGTGCACTTCCACCAAAACATCCAGCCCTGCTTCGTGGGCGCAGGCATTTAAAGCGTGCAGCTGTTCTGGTGCGAGCGCCGCTACAATCAGCAAAATGCAATCCGCCCCCAGCGCGCGCGCTTCCCAAATTTGATACGGGTCTACCGTAAAGTCTTTGCGCAAAACAGGCAGTTTGGTAGCGGCGCGCGCTTGACGCAAATACTCGTCTGCACCCTGAAAAAAATCGACATCTGTCAATACTGACAAACAGGCCGCCCCGCCCTTTTCATACGAGCGCGCAATTTCTTCCGGATAAAACTGTTCGCGAATCACGCCCTTGCTGGGCGACGCTTTTTTGATTTCCGCAATAACAGCGGAATCACCGGCTCGCAGTTTGCGCTCAATGGCTGCGACAAAGCCGCGCGCGGCCTGCTGCGTTTGGGCCTGCTCTTTCACCAGAGACAGGGGATGTTTTTTCTGGCGCTCGGCCACTTCTTCGTGCTTGCGCGCGATAATTTTTTTCAAAATGGTTGGTGTGTTCATCTCGATATCCAGTAGAGATTTATGCTGCGCATCACGCGACGTGGCGCGTGAACGTGACAAAATCTTGTAACTTGTCCCAGGCGATGCCGGTGCCCAGCACATCGCGCGCCATATCGACGCCCTGCTTCAAATTCG
>CAZZNL010000152.1:0-3119 GCA_964655625.1 uncultured Pseudomonadales bacterium | reverse complement strand
GGCCCCAGCACATTGAATACCGTGCGCACTGCGATTTCGCGGCGCGGGCCGATCGCATTTTTCATCGCTTCATGGTGTTTGACGGCAAACATAAAACCGACGCCGATTTGCTGAACGCACTTGGCAACTTGCGCGGCGGAGAGATCGAGATTGACACCGGCGGCCTCCAATAAATCAGCGCTGCCCGATGTGGAAGTCACCGAGCGATTGCCGTGCTTGGCGACAAAACCGCCGGCACAGGCCACCACAAAGGCGCTGGCGGTGGAGACATTAAACAGCGGAATACCTGTGCCGCCGGTGCCGCAAGTGTCCACCAAGTGCCGTAGGTCCACATCCAGCTGCACTTTGTGTGACAGCGTGCGCATCACCTGCGCCGCTGCCGTCAATTCATCGACCGTTTCACCTTTCATGCGCAGTGCCACCAGAAATGCGCCCACTTGTGCAGGCGTTGCCTCGCCCTGCATCACCGCCATCATCGCGCTGTGCATGGTGTCTTGCGCCAGGTTGCGCCGTTCCACCAGTTGCGCAATGGCCTGTTGGATCACTGTGGGTCCGCTGTTCATGCCGGCATATCCAAAAAGTTTTTTAGCAGGGCATGTCCGCACTCGCTGAGAATGGACTCCGGGTGAAATT
Organism: uncultured Pseudomonadales bacterium; assembly: GCA_964655625.1. GTDB lineage: Bacteria > Pseudomonadota > Gammaproteobacteria > Pseudomonadales > UBA7239 > UBA7239. Next base: position 2,486 of record CAZZNL010000152.1, on the reverse strand, counting down.
GCACGCCTTCCAACACAAATTGTTTATGCCGCACGCCCATGATTTCATCCACACTGCCGTCGTCGTGCTGCGTCCAAGCGGTGATTGCCAGGCAATCGGGCAAGCTGTCTTTTTCGATCACTAGCGAGTGATAGCGCGTGGCATTAAAAGGTGAAGGCAAGTTGGCAAACACGCCCTGCCCGTTGTGGTACACCTTCGACACTTTGCCGTGCATCACTTGCCGCGCCCGCACCACTTTGCCGCCCATGGCTTGCCCAATACTCTGGTGGCCGAGGCAGACGCCGAGGATGGGCAGCTTGCCCGCCAGGCGTTGGATGACTTCCAACGATACTCCTGCCTCGTTCGGCGTGCAGGGGCCGGGTGAAATGACGATGCGCTCCGGTGCCAGCGCGATGATCTCGTCGACCGATAGCTCGTCATTGCGAATCACCTTCACATCGGCTTTCAGCTCGCCGAGGTACTGCACCACGTTCCAGGTGAAGGAGTCGTAGTTGTCGATCATTAGCAGCATATCGGGCCTGCCCTATTGTTTTATGAAGAAAAATAGATGGCGCGCATTGTCGCGCAGAAACATAGGTTCGTCGCGTATTAACGTCTGGTTTTTTGTAATTGCGTATCAGGCTGTCCGTATTTCATTCAGTAACTCTGGATGGCGATCCAGCACTTTCAGTAATTTGACCAGTGCAAGTGGAGGGCGAGTTTTGCCGTTTTCGTAACGCGAAAAAGCATTGACGCCTCCACCGAAGATCTCAGCTGCTTCACGTTGGTCTAGAGCGAGTTTCTTCCGTACTTTGGTAATAAAACCGGGATCGACAATGGAGGCATTGACCTGTTTGTTGAATCCCTGCATAAATTCCATCGCTCGCCGAGACTCTGCGGCATCCAGTATGGATTCGTCACAGGCCGGACAAAAATCGCCGGTTACGCTTGAGATCAGCGCTGATTCGCCTTTGTAGACATAGGTGATGTCTCGTGTGTCATGGATCATTTCTATTGCACATGTAGGACATTTCATGTTTATAAGCCCTTAAAAGAAACAATCAACACGTCATCAATGACCGTGAACTTCAGGTAGATCTCACCCCATGGCGTACTGGGTCGGTAAACATCCTGCCAGACCGTGTGGTCGGTATGTGTAGTCATGCTCTTGTAGAAATCAGCGGGTGTCAGCGCCATAACTATATCCAGCATGTCATCAAAGCTCAGACCCAATTCCGAAGCGCCCTCGCGGGCTGCCTTGGTTGTTCTGAACTGTCCAGCTTCAACCAGAGATTTAACGATAGCCAATCTGCTGTGCGGTACGGCTTTCTTCATAAAATAACCTTCTTGGTTAATTTTAGCAACTTGGTTAATCGGCGGCTGAATAGTTAGTGCCTCGAATAACTGGCTATGGCTACAACATCATGTTGTTTAAGGCGGTGGCGCATTTTTGCATCATTACTTCCATGTTGTAATGTTGGGGTCAGCTCTCGATTTGAGGTCTCGTCGTGCGTGAAGAAATTGCTGGAGCCTCGGCAGCGTGGTGGCAGCGATGGTGGGCAGGGGAATTTGACTGGAACCGGCCTCTGTTCCGGCGCTTGGCCTTGCTGTTGGTCGGCGTTTTGTCTGTTGCGATTCCGCTGGGGATGTTTTCCTACTTTCATCTTTTGGATTACTTGGGGCCGAGCCTGGGGGATCACACGTCGTTTGACTACATTCATCGCGAGTGGCGCACTCTGCAAGCTGGCGGTCATCACGCGGCTGCCCTCGCCTTCGTCAGCGCTCTGCTGCTGTTGTTTGCTTTTCGCTGTTGGGCCATGTTGTACGGCTATGTCTGCTATCGACAGCTCAATGCCCGTTTTCCCAATGATGAACACATCGATGACGGTGCGACACAGGAAGCAGCAGCGCGAGATTTTCCCATCAAGCTTTTTTACACGCTGGTGTTATTCAATGCGTTGATGTTGCTCGGCATTGCGTTGATCTACGGTGTGTTTGGCGGTATTGCGCTCGCCTTGGGTTATGACTTCAGCCAAGGTTACGATGCTGTTAAAACGGTAGTGGCCTATGCGCATCAGCTGACCAATACGCATGTTCCCACCGTGCTTGAATTGCCCTCGGTTATCAGCGTGTTGCTGATTTACAGTGTGATCAACTTGCCGCATTACTGGCTGCACCGGCTGGCGCATGAATACCGCTTGCCGTGGTTGTTGTTGCATCGCCCCCACCACTACCCCACCGTGATGATAGAGCCCGTTGTCACCGGCGTGGTTGTCGCTTTTCCAGTCGGATTTCTGGTGATGTTTCCCTATGTGTTGTTGTTCGGTGCCGCGACTAAATTGTTTGCTGCCGAACCGCTGTACCTGGAGATTATTATTTTGAATATAGTCACCAATATCGGCGCTGTATCATCGCATCACTCGGCGCTCTACTATCTCGGGTTTAGGCATCGCTTGATTGGTTTTTTGGGCCACTTGACGGGTACAGCCCAATATCACTATTTGCAT
>CAZZNL010000151.1:0-4686 GCA_964655625.1 uncultured Pseudomonadales bacterium | reverse complement strand
CAGTTATGACGCAAAAATTGAGTGGTTGCGCCAGGTCTTGGCGTGGCATGAAGAAACTGGTGGCGATCTTGAGCTGGTCAAAGAGCTGCGTAAAGATATTGTGCAGGATCGCATCTATGTGTTTACCCCAGAAGGACATGTCATCGATTTGCCAGCGGGATCAACCGCGCTGGATTTTGCCTATCACATTCACACAGGCGTAGGGCATCGCTGTCGCGGTTGTCGAGTGAACGGCCGTGTCGTGCCGCTGTACCAAGCATTAAATACCGGCGATCAAGTGGAAATTATTACCGGCAAGCGCGAGGCACCGAGCCGTGATTGGTTGACCTCGGGGTTGGAGTATTTGCACACCGCGCGCGCGCGTTCCAGCGTGCAGTCTTGGTTCAGGCAGCAGGCGGCAGATGAAAACCTGGAAAATGGACGCGCTATTTTGGATCGCGCATTCCGTCGTCTAGCTGTGTCGCCGCAGTTGGATTTGTCGGCCTTGGCGCAGACACTGGGGCATAAGAGCATCAATGAGTTGTATGTTGCTATCGGCACAGGTGAGCGCAGTATGACTGCAGTGCTGAATGCGGCGATGCAATCTGGCAGTGTGATGAGCCAGAGCGATCTGCCTCTGGATTGGCAAACACAAGTTGAAGCATTGTCCAAACCTGTAATCGGTGCTGAAGCGCATGCCTGGCGTTTAGCGCCCTGTTGCAATCCAGCGGAAGGCGACATGATTGTTGGTGTTGTCGATGCGGACAATGTGGTGTCGGTGCACCAGCAATCTTGCGATCAAGCGCTGCAAATGCAGTTGGATTATCCCGAACAGATAATCGCTGTCAGTTGGGGCAAAGTACGGCGCAGCACCTTTCCTGTATCGATTGCTGTGCGTGCGTATGATCGGCGTGGGCTATTGCGTGATATCAGTTCGTTGTTGGATGCAGAAGAGGCGAACGTTGTGCGCTTGGATACCGAAACAGACAAGCAGACCCATTTGGTGGCGATGCATATCACCTTGGAAGTGGAGCACTTCCAGCAGTTGAGCCGTTTGCTGGAAGCGATCAATCAAATTCCCAACGTGTATCAAGCCAACCGACAGGTGTAATGCTGCTTCTTATATAAATGCTGCTTCTATATATATAGGAAGCAAGAAAATGGCGTTGACGAACAATGGGCTGTGCTTGAGTAAGCCGTGGTGCCTGTGTAAGGTGTCGATCAAAATCAAAAACCTTCTGTGGGGGAAGTAAACATTATGCGAGTGATACTGTTGGGCGCACCGGGTGCCGGTAAAGGCACGCAAGCGAAATTGATTGTAGAGCAGCTGGGCATTCCACAAATTTCCACGGGCGATATGCTGCGTGCTGCGGTGGCGGCGGGTACCGAGCTGGGCTTGAAAGTGAAAGACATTATGGCGAGTGGTGGTCTGGTGTCTGACGATTTGATCATCGCCTTGGTCAAAGAGCGTATTGCACAGCCAGATTGCAGCAAAGGGTTTCTGTTTGATGGTTTTCCGCGCACCATTCCCCAAGCAGAGGCCATGCAGCGTGAGAACGTGCAGATAGATCGTGTTATTGAAATTGATGTGCCTGATCAAGACATCATTGCGCGTCTCAGCGGGCGGCGCGTACATGAGGCATCGGGCCGTGTGTATCACGTTGAACACAATCCACCTAAAGTTGCCGGTATTGATGATGTGAGTGGCGAGCCGCTGGTGCAGCGTCCTGACGATACCGAAGAGACGGTGCGCAAACGTTTACAGGTCTATCACGAGCAAACACGGCCACTGGTGGATTTCTATCAACGTTATGGCAAAGATGTTTATCGCAATGTGCCGGGCGTAGGCAGTGTGGCGGCAATTGGCGACAAGGTATTGGCAGCATTGCGCTGATAGAGGTTTTACATCGTGACGCGTGCGATCATTCTGGTGAATTTGGGTTCGCCCGATGCACCAGAGCCAGAAGCCATCAAGCAGTTTCTGGGTGAGTTTCTCGCTGATCCGCGCGTCGTGGAAATTCCTGCTCTTGTTTGGTTGCCGCTGTTGAAAGGCATTATTCTGCCTTTACGCGCACGGCGCGTTGCCGATCACTACAAAAAAATCTGGACAGAACAGGGTTCTCCGCTGACGGTGATTAGTGCCAAACAGGCGTTGCTCCTAGAGCAAGCACTACATCGTGCCGGTGTCAGCGATACCTTGGTGCGCGCAGCAGCAGTCTATGGACGATTCTCTTTGGAGCAGCGCATTGCCGAATTGTCCACACAAGGCGTGACTCGTTTTCTAGTGTTACCGATGTACCCACAATATTCCGGTACGACTACCGGCGCTGTGTACGATCGCGTAGCAAAATTATTCATGCAGCAGCGCCATGCCCCAGATATTACGGTTGTCAGAGAGTACTGCTATCACGATCAGTATATTGCTGCGCTAGCCAATTCGATTCGTGAGCATCGCGCACAACAGGGGGCGGCGGAAATGTTGCTGTTCTCTTTTCATGGCATTCCACAAGCTTGTGTTGATCGCGGTGATCCGTATTACGAACAGTGCGCCTATACCGCAAATGCAACAGCTGCAACTCTCGGCCTTGCTGCGCATCAATGGCAAATGACGTTTCAATCGCGTTTTGGCCGCGCAAAATGGCTGCAACCGTATACCGATGAAGTGTTGGCTGCGCTTCCGGCAAGTGGTATTCGGCGTGTTGATGTCGTGTGTCCAGCATTTGCGGCAGATTGTCTGGAGACACTTGAGGAAATTGAGCTGGGTAGTCGGGCGCAGTTTATTGCTGCTGGCGGCGAATATTTTTCCCGCATTCCTTGTTTGAACGATCGCCTCGACCATATCGAGCTGTTGCAAACGATCGTCAACGCATACAACTTCATCTGATAGTTTCTGCACATCAGCATTCAAATTTTGATTAAACAGGACGCGTGATGGCATTTTTTGTGAAAAAAATGCCTGTTTGAGCAAAAAAAATGTCTTTGATGGATGCAAAAGCAAAAAAATTAAAATACTATCTGTGTCAAGCCCGTATGGGTGCAGTTACGAGCTTGCTGTATCTAACTACTAATCAATAGTTACCATTGAGGAAATCAACATGGCAAAAGCAAAAAAGAAAGCCCCTAAGAAAGCCGCCGCCAAGCGTGCAGTGCGCAAGTCAGTGGCTAAAAAGAGCGCTCCAGCAGCCAAACCAGCTTCAGTAAAAGCAGTAGTCGCTGCACTGGCAGCAAAACTGGAAGCGAAGGCGGCCAGCGATCTGGAAAAAGCTAAGGCGAAGTTTGCTGCTGGCTGGTCCAAGAAGCGTGCTGCAGCAAACAAGAAACGTCTGGCTGCTGCCGCTAAGAAAGCTGCTGCTAAAGCGAAGGCCGCTGCGAAGAAAGCCGCTGCTAAAGCTAAAGTAGCTGCTAGAAAAGCTGCTGCCAAGCAAAAGTCAGCTGAGAGAAAAGCCGCTGCGCGCGCTAAAGTAGCTGCAAGAAAAGCCGCTGCTAAAGCTGCTCGCCAGCAGAAGAAAGAAGCCAAAGCTGCAGCTAAGGCTGCCAAAAAGGCTGGTAAAAAGCCTGCCGCTAAGAAAGCGGTCAAAAAAGCTGCGGTTAAAAAAGTCGCTAAGAAGAAAGTTGCCAAGAAAAAGGTAGCTGCTAAAAAAGGCCGCTCAGCCAAGAAGTAATTGGCGATAGTGGACGAGACCCCCGGCTAGCCCGGGGGTTTTGCTTTCTGGAGGTTCGTTGCATGCAAATGAACATTCTGGCAATTGATACGGCGGGCGCGGGTTGCTTGGTCGGCATTAGGCGGCGTGATGGTGCGATATTTGCCCGCACAGAGACGGAGGGGCAATCGCACTCTCGGAGCATCTTGACGCTATTGGATACCCTGTTGCGCGAAGCAGATCTGGCGCTAGCGGACTTACAGTTAATTGCATGGAGTGCAGGCCCCGGATCTTTTACCGGCATCAGGATTGCCGCTAGTGTGGTGCAATCGCTGGTTTATAGCTTACAAATCCCGTTTCTTTCCTTGTCGTCACTTGAAGTTATGGCTTATGCCGCTGTGCCACGCTTACTGCAACCGCCCGCTTTAGCCGATACAGACAGAACAATACACGTTGCGGTTGATGCACGAATGAATGGCGTCTATTGGGCGAGTTTTTGCGTGCATGGGGCAGTATTGCAGCGCGTGAACGAGGATCAGCTGATCACCAAGGATGAATTCTTGCAACGCAGCCAATCAGATGGCAGCGACACAATGATTGTTGGAGATGCTTGGCGCGAGTATTTGGGCCAGTCGATACAAGAAGCTTGCTCGGTAGCAGACGAAAGATCAGCTGATGCAATTTTGGCGTTGGCATTGACTAAGCCGGCGTCAGCTTGGTGTTCTGATGTCAGCCAATGTTTGCCGCACTATGTACAACCGGCAACGAGTTGGCAGAAACGTGAACGCATCCGGCAGTAAACAGCCTTCGATGCAGGCATACGCGGGTTAGAACAAGTCGTCGCCGGTGTCACTGGCGCTACCATCACCGGATGTTGAGCCATTGTCGGTGTTGTTGCCACGGAAAATTTCAAATTCTGCGTCGGGGTTATCAATAGCAGCGGGTTCGCCTGTGGCGGTATCCACTTTGGTGACAGCGAGTCCTGTAGGCATCGCACGTTCAACGATCGGTTGATCCTTGAGTGCCTCGCGCATGAATGCAATCCAAATGGGTAAAGCAGCAGTGC
>CAZZNL010000150.1:0-4701 GCA_964655625.1 uncultured Pseudomonadales bacterium | reverse complement strand
GCGCGTGCACTGTGCAAATACGCCGTGCCAGTGCTGGGAATCAATCGCGGCAGCCTCGGTTTTCTCACCGATATTGCACCGGATGAAATCGAGCAGCGTGTGGGTGAAGTATTGGCTGGGCGTTATCGATTGGAAGAGCGTTTTCTGTTGGAGAGCCGTTTAATTCGCAAGGGTGAAGTGATTGCGCAAGGTGACGCCTTGAATGAAATGGTGCTGCATCGCGGCGCATCGTTGCGGATGATTGAGTTTGCACTTTATATCGATGACTGTTTTGTCTACAGCCAACATTCAGACGGCTTGATTGTTTCCACGCCAACGGGTTCTACAGCGTACGCCCTATCGGGAGGTGGCCCCATTTTGCATCCTTCTCTGGATGCCATTGCTTTGGTGCCGATGTTTCCGCACACCCTGACCAGTCGCCCGATCGTTGTTAGCGGCAATAGCCAGCTGCGCATTGAATTGGGCAAGGTGGCGAGTCAATGTGAAGAAGGTGGAAAGCCGGAGCTGTCTTGTGATGGTCAGATGCATCTGGCTTTACACAGTGGTGATGTGGTGCAAGTGCGTAAAAAAGTTGAGACGCTGAAATTGGTGCATCCCCTCGATCACGATTACTACGAAACCTGCCGCAGTAAATTAGGATGGGGACAACGCCTCGCTTGATGGTGTGCGCTACCAGCCAAAAACACTTTTGATAAAAGGAATAGTGACGCGCCGTTTTTCTTCCAGAGAGAGTGCGTCCAGTTTGTGCAGGCAGTCAAATAGCGCGTGCATATCGCGTGCGGCGCGATGGACAATGAAAGCCAGTGTCTCATCCGATAACTCCATGCCGCGTGCCTTGGCGCGCAACAGGAATGCCTGTTGTTTATCTGTATCGCTCAGTGGAGAGAGATGAATCGTTGTTCCCCAACCCATGCGCGACACCAAATCAGCCAGTGCGCTAGATAAATCGCGCGGCGCACAGTGCGCAGAGACCAGTAATCGCGATTGCGCTTGTTCGCGCAGGCGGTTGTAGAAATGAAACAGGGCGTGATCCCAGTTGGGTTGTCCCATGACATATTGCAGGCCGTCTAGGCACACGAGTTCCATCTGCTCCAGCTCGTCGAGCAGCGCTTCAGGGGCGTAGCCCGCCACTTCGTCGAGCGGTAGATACAGGCAGCGCAGTCCAGCTTGATCGGCGGCGTGGCAAGCCGCCTGCAATAAATGGCTGGTGCCGGCTCCTTCCGCTCCCCAAAGGTAGACAAAACGTTCCGGTGGCACCTGTGTTGCTGTCAGCGGGCGCAGAGTCTCCAGGGCGAGAGACTGGGCGCTGTGCACCGGCGCATAGTAATTGGCGAAAGTAGCATCGTCGCGCAGATGGATGCCGAGGGCGAGCTGCTTGTGGGTGGCGGGTGTCATGGTTGTATCTTCTGGCGCTCACCCACGATGCGCAACCAGCAATAACCGCATACCCCTGCGATTGTCGAGGCCAATAGGATGCCGGTTTTTGCCAGCAACAACTGTTCCGGTGCAGTGGAAAAAGCTAGGTCGGAAACAAAAATAGACATGGTGAAACCAATGCCAGCTAACAGGCCAATCCCGTGCAGGTGTTTGCCATTCAGACCATCTGGCAGTGAGGCTCCACCCAAGCGTATGGCGAGCCAGCTGGCGCCGACAACGCCCACCCATTTGCCGATGACCAGGCCGCTGATGACACCGGCGGTGACGGGATGGCTGGCGATCGCGGCGATATTGCTCCAGTCGATGGTGATAGCCGCATTGGTGAGTGCAAACAGCGGCACAATCAGAAACGCGACCACGCCGTGTAAATGGTGATGCAGGCGCTCGGCAGCAGGTGCCAGCGCTTCAGATTCCTGCGCGCTGCTGTCTGTCGTTGTGCGCACCGGGATGGTGAACGCGAGAATAACGCCGGCCAGCGTAGCGTGGAGGCCGCTGTTCAGCATGGCGCACCACAACAGAATGCCGATCAGCATATAGGGCAACAGGCGGCGCACCCCTCCCAGGTTGAACGTCGTGAGCAGGGCAGTGAGCAATGCGCAGATCAGCAGCGGCCGGCCGTGCAAGGTGTCGGTATAAAACCCGGCAATCACCAGTACGGCGCCTATGTCATCAACAATCGCCAGAGCGATCAAAAATGTGATTAAGGATGATGGGATGCGCGAGCCGAGTAGACTGAGCACGCCGATGGCAAAAGCGATGTCGGTCGCCATCGGGATTCCCCAGCCGACGGCTGCTACACCGCTGGGATTCCAGCACCAATACAGCGCGGCTGGTACAAGCATCCCGCCGATAGCGGCAACAATGGGCAGGGACGCGCGCCGCAAATCAGCCAGTTCGCCGATCAATAGTTCGCGTTTCAGTTCTAAGCCCACCAGCAGGAAAAAAAAGCTCATCAAGGCTTCGTTAACCCAGTGCAGCAGGCTGAGTTCAAAGCGGGCGCTGCCAATGCTGATTGCAATCGGCGTATGGATGGCGTGCAGGTATTGCTCGCGCATATCAGAGTTTGCGGCGACCAACGCCACCACAGTGCAGAGCAGCAACAGTAGACTGCTGGTGGTTTCTTGGTGGATGAAATCTTCCAGCGGTGTCAGAACGCGTTTGAAGGCGCGTTCCCATGGGGCGCGTACAGGGCGCTTGTCTGACGAGTTATCGGTAGTCATGACTTTTCAGGGTGATGATCAAGAAGACAGGCATGATGCAGATTTTTTGCGCTCGCCGTCAAACACCTGTTGGCATAACGGTTGCCATTGACGCTTTGTGATAACCTCGCGGCAGCTTGTGTGCAAAGGAATCAAACCATCATGGCGCTGTTGAATGTTGTTCTGGTGTTTTTATTGGCGCGCTACACCGCAGTGGCGCGTTGCTTGCACCGCGATGAGTTGGTGAGCATTGCCCTGGATAGTCTGGCGCGCCGCTGGCCGCAGCGTTGGTGGGCGTTTGCAGTATTCCCTGTGAGCGGCGTGCTGATATTGGCTGTGCTGTGGTGGTGTTCTGGATTTTGGCTTGCTTTTTTTATCGCTTTGTTGGTGCTGCTCTACAGTGTGGGACGCGGTGATTGGCATTTGGGTTTGCATGACTTGAACGTGCAGCTGCAGGAGGGCAATGCGGAATCGGTGCTGCTGCGCTTGGAGTCATGGGGTTTGATACATGTTGATGACGGTACCTCCGCACAAAGCGTGTGGTTTGCCTGGCAGCGCTATGCGGGCTTATGGTATCTCGATCGCTTGTTTGCTGTTTTCTTTTGGTTTTTTTTGCTGGGGCCGGCGGGTGCATTGTTGTATCGCTGGATCAGTCTTTACAACCAGCATGCGGCAGTATTGTCGAATCAGTTACCTACGGCAAAAAAATTGCAGCAAGCCTTGGAATGGTTGCCAGTGCGCTATATGGGATTGTGCGCCTGTTTGGCAGGAAATTTTACCACCGGGTTTCGTGTATGGCAGCAGCACGCAGCAGATGCACATATCACGTCAGCCGATTTTCTTGCCGCGTGTTTGGATGCCGCTTTGGTAATGGACAGTACGCCGCTGGCGACGGCGGTTGATGAAAGTTTGCAGCTGACTCTGGAGCGCAGTCCGGCGTTGGAAGCGTTGATGGTGCGCACCGAAATTATCGGTTTGGTCGGTTTGGCATTGGCTATTTTATTGTTGGGTTGATATGGATTCTGCACAGCATCGCATCGGTGTCGATATGGGCGGCACCAAAATTGAGGTGGCGGTTTTGTTCGGTGCGGATATTTTATGGCGCGAGCGCACGCCCACGCCCTCGGGTGATTATCGCGGCACGTTGAATGCTATTCGCCTGCTGGTGGATCGCGCTGTGCAAGAGAATAATCTCTCCATGATGCTGCCCGTCGGCGTGGGTGCGCCGGGTTCGCAGTCGCCGCGCACAGGTTTGCAACGCGGTTGCAATTCCACTGCGCTCAATGACAAACCGTTGTTGCATGATTTGCATGATGTGCTGGCAAGGCCGGTACGTTTGGCCAATGACGCCGATTGTTTTGTGTTGTCAGAAGCGCGCGTGGGTGCAGGGCGCGATGCCGGCAGTGTTTTTGGTGTGATTCTGGGAACGGGTGTGGGCGGCGGTGTGGTGGTGCGTCAGCAATTGTTATCCGGGCCTAATCACAATGCCGGTGAATGGGGTCACAACGCCATGCCTGGCAATAGTGTTGAAGGCCGCGTGGTGCGGCACTGTTTTTGCGGGCGCGACAATTGTGTAGAAACCTGGTTGAGCGGCACAGGGTTGGGGCGCAGTTTCCGCGAAGCGGGTCTGGATATTGAGAAAACACAACAAGGTATTGATTTGATGCGCGCACAGCATCCAGTTGCTGTTGCGGTGTGGCGCGACTATGTGCAACTGTTGGCGCGGGCGCTCGCTGTGGTCGTCAATGTGATTGATCCTGATATCGTTGTGCTTGGCGGCGGTGTTTCCAATGTTGATGAGCTGTATCGCGATATTCCTGCGCTGTGGGAGCCGTGGATTTTTTCTGATGTCGTGCGCACCCGTTTGCTAAAAGCCGAGTGCGGCGATTCCAGCGGCGTGATTGGCGCAGCGTGGTTGTGGTCTTAGGGTAATCCCCCCCATTTTTAATCGCTCTCAAAAGTAGAGGCTTGGTGGGACGGAGACTGCATGCGTTGATCGTAGATGCTCGCGGAGATTTTTGGTGCCTTGCCTCAGTGATTAACGAGAGTCGTTATAGTTAATTCT
>CAZZNL010000149.1:3964-4711 GCA_964655625.1 uncultured Pseudomonadales bacterium | reverse complement strand
CGCTTCGAGGCGAAGACCCCCGTCTTCCGCGGGGCGGACGAGGCCGAGATCAGCTGAGCATTGTGCGCCAGTTCCATGTTTCCTTGAGGTAACTGTCGCGCACTTGTGCAATATCAATATCAAAGCTGCCCGGCTCCAGATCTTTGACAATTTCTGTCGCTTTTACGGAGCTAGTGGGCTGGCCTCGCTTCTCTGCCTTGCGTAATTTCTCTGAAAAATCTTCAAACAAATCCAGAATTTTTGGCTCAGTTAGTTTGGTTTTATTCGCATCAATCACCACCGCCACCTTGGGCTTCAAGCGTCGCGCAAATGTCTGCTCAACTACGACAGCGACTTCCCCGGTATTCAACTCCACCAAGGTGCCAGTAGGATAAATACCCAGCGCCTGAATAAACTGCACCACCAGCTCTTCCTGAAACTCGATATTCCGCATGTCATACAATCTGGCCATCGCCTTGGATGGGGCCAACGGATATTTACTGTTACGCGGGTTTGTCACTTCATCGTACACAGTAACAATTGCTGCCACTTTCGCCAAAAAAGGGATTTTGTCGCCAATCAATCCTTGCGGATAACCCGATCCATCAAAGCGCTCACAGTGATTGCGCACAATATGAATAATATCTGCCGGCACACCTTGTGTTGCGCGCAAGGTTTCTACGCTGTATTCAACAAACTTTCGGTACTCAGCATTCTGCTCGTCGGTGCGCTCTGCTTCTGTCAGCTGCAATATTTGCTTTGGCAGTT
>CAZZNL010000149.1:0-3954 GCA_964655625.1 uncultured Pseudomonadales bacterium | reverse complement strand
CCCGCTTCCAGCGCGGCGGCCAGCACAGTGCTGACCTTGCCCACATCCTTCAACAAACAGGCCGACACCAACATATTCATGTCTTTCTTGTCTAAGCCGATGTGTCGCCCAAAAACACCCGCCCAAACAGCCGAACGCACTACCTGACTGTAAGTAAACTCATCTTTGTCACGAATGCGCGACAACCAAGAAAAGGCGTCAGGGTTGCGCACCACAGAATCAACCACTTGGCTCGCCAGCTGGGTGGTTTTCTTAATCTCCACCGTACCACCCTGCTGCAAGCTCTGCATGATTTCACTGACATTGGATTTAATATCCGCATGCAACTTTTCCGCTGCGACATTTTCTTTTCTCAGTGGAACAGGCTCGCTGTAGAAATTGTGGCGCAGCTTGAGTGGCGCAGCTGAAATCTGCTGACGCTGTCTGCTCTCCGCCCCTGCATCACCTTTCTTATCCAATGTCGCATGCTTAACTGCAACGGGCTGTTTGCCGCGCTGAACATCAATCAACACATACTTGCAGTACAGACGCAGCTGATCAATCTCATCCGGCTGACGGATAAAGAATCCTTGTAAAGGGAAGGGAGTCTGCGACCACGGCCTATCCAGGCCAGACACATACATGCCGACAATCAGATCGTTGACTTCAACCTTAACCTGCTTAATACCCGACACGCCGAGCTCCCTCTAGTAGATCGTCAGTGTTTCAGCACACTTTGCCACAATTTACCGTTTTTTCATGGCACTGCCTAGGTACAACACCCTATCGAATCAAACACTTTTATTACGTTGCGTGAACTCGTGCACAGCATCAATAAATACTGCAACATGCTCTGGCGGCACATCAGGGGTAATGCCATGACCCAAGTTGAACACGTGACCAGGAAATGCGCCAAAGCTATCCACAATACGCTTGACCTCGGCACGAATGGTGTGTGGACTGGTGCGCAGCACTGCCGGATCCATATTGCCCTGTAGCGCAACACGATGCCCTACTCGCTGGCGCGCCCAATGCAGATCGACAGTCCAATCCAGACCCAATGCGTCACAACCGGTACCGGCTAACGCCTCCAGCCATTGCCCGCCTCCCTTGGTAAACAAAATTACCGGCACTGACCTGCCATCCGCTTGGCGCTGGAGTCCTTGCACAATGCGTTGCATGTACTGCAATGAAAACGTTTCATAAGCTACATGACTCAGCACACCACCCCAAGTATCAAAAATCTGCACCGCTTGAGCACCGGCAGCAATTTGTGCGTTGAGGTAGGCGGTGACAGAATCTGCCAAGACGGATAACAATTGATGCATAAGCGCAGGCTGGTCGTAAAGCATCGCTTTCGTGCGCGCAAAATCGCGACTGGAACCGCCTTCTACCATGTACGTTGCCAACGTCCACGGGCTGCCAGAGAAACCAATCAAGGGCACGGCACCGTTCAATTCACGGCGAATCAAACGCACCGCATCCAACACATAGGGCAAATCTTTAGCAGGATTCACCACTGCCAACTTGGCGACATCAGCTTCTGTGCAAATCGGGCTGTGAAATCTTGGCCCTTCCCCTTCTTCAAAATACAGACCAAGACCCATGGCATCGGGAATGGTCAAAATATCTGAAAACAAAATGGCGGCATCCAGCGCATAGCGGCGCAAGGGCTGCAATGTCACTTCACAGGCCAGCTCAGGATTCATGCACAGCGATAAAAAATCCCCCGCTTTAGCGCGCGTCTCCCTGTACTCCGGTAAATAACGTCCCGCCTGACGCATCATCCACACCGGTGTCATATCCACTGACTCTCGCATCAACGCCCGAAGAAAGCGGTCATTCTTTAATGCGGTCATCTCTCCAACCTCTCATGAAAAATTAGCCCTATTAAAAATAAAGGCCGCACAAGCGACCTTTATACGTCTATGCGTCAAGCACAGGTAACCGAATCAACGCGGCAGCACTGACGACCCCATGAGAAAGGCATCCACTTCACGAGCACATTGACGCCCTTCACGAATAGCCCACACCACCAAGGACTGACCGCGACGCATATCTCCTGCCGTGAATACTTTATCCACCGACGTGCGATAACAGCCTTCACCTTCAGTAGTAGCTTTTACATTGCCGCGCGCATCTTTTTCTACACCAAATGCATCAAGCACCGAGGCGACCGGCGAAACAAAACCCATTGCCAGCAATACCAAATCTGCCTTCACTTCAAATTCAGAGTTGGGAATCTCTTCCAGCTTGCCATCCTTGAATTCGACACGGCAGGCAATCAATTTTTCCACTTTGCCGTCCTTACCTTCAAAACGCTTGGTGGAGACAGACCAATCGCGCTCACAACCCTCATCATGTGATGTAGACGTGCGCAATTTCAGCGGCCAATACGGCCAAACCAAAGGTTTATTCTCCTGCTCAGGCGGCCTAGGCATTACCTCAAATTGAGTGACGCTAACAGCACCATGGCGATTGGACGTACCGACACAGTCAGAACCTGTATCACCACCACCAATCACTACGACATGTTTACCTGCGGCACGAATTTGTTCAGGCAATTTATCACCAGCATCAACTTTATTTTGCTGCGGCAAAAACTCCATCGCAAAATGGATGCCCTGTAACTCACGTCCCGGCACAGGCAGATCACGCGGCATCTCTGCACCACCCGCCATAACAACAGCGTCAAATGTTTTTTGCAGCTGCTCTGGCGCAATCGTTTCCTTGGACCCATTGTTCACAGCAGCAGGGAAATCTTTGCCCACCAAAACACCGGTTTTGAAAACAACACCTTCTGCTTTCATTTGCTCAAGGCGACGATCAATCACTGTTTTATCAAGCTTGAAGCCAGGAATGCCGTAACGCATCAAACCGCCGATACGATCATTCTTTTCAAAAACCGTCACCTCATGACCAGCACGCGCCAGTTGTTGTGCCGCCGCAAGGCCAGCAGGACCAGAACCGACCACGGCAACTTTTTTTCCTGTTTTTACCGCAGCGGGGCGCGGTGCAATCCAGCCATTTTCCCAGCCTTTCTCGGCGATGAAGCGCTCAATGGACTTAATACCCACTGCATCACGATTGACATTCAGAGTGCAGGCCGCCTCACAAGGCGCGGGACAGATACGCCCAGTAAATTCAGGAAAATTATTCGTGGAATGCAAAGTATTCAGCGCCTGCTGATAATTACCTTTGTAAACCAAATCGTTCCAGTCCGGAATAATGTTGTTGATTGGGCATCCCGTTGTGCAAAATGGCGTACCACAATCCATGCAACGCGCAGCCTGCACAGCAGCTTTGTCATCAGCCATAGGAATGACAAACTCGCTGTAATTTTTCAAGCGCGCATCTACGTCAAGGTATTCATCCTTCTGACGCTCAAACTCCATAAAACCTGTAACTTTACCCATATGCAACAACCTCAAGCAGACGCTTTTGCCAATGTGGAAGGGATTTCCTGAGCAGCATCCATCTCACTCAACGCACGGCGATATTCATTGGGGAATACTTTCACAAACAGACCGCGACTTTTCTCCCAATCACGCAGCAACTGCTCTGCGCGCACGCTGCCGGTATGTTGTGCATGACGCTCAATCAAGCCTTTGAGTATAGTTTCATCAGCCTCTCGTTTTCCGCCGCGCTGTTCACTGTGCCAAATGCTTCGACTCACACCTTGCTCTTGCGCACTCACGCTCAAAACAGGCTCAAGTTTCACCATTTCCATATTGCACTTGCTGGCAAAATCACCTGCGGGGTCGTAGACATAAGCCACACCACCAGACATGCCCGCCGCAAAGTTTCGACCGGTATCACCCAACACCACCACCGTACCGCCAGTCATGTATTCACAACCGTGGTCACCCACACCTTCAATGACAGCTGCCGCACCAGAATTTCGCACAGCAAAGCGTTCACCGGCAACGCCACTGAAAAATGCTTCACCGGATATTGCACCGTACAGCACCGTGT
>CAZZNL010000148.1:0-4752 GCA_964655625.1 uncultured Pseudomonadales bacterium | reverse complement strand
CTGATGTCCCTACTGCCGCAATTGGTCGATGGGAAAACACTACCGCGCGCAGTCAGTTTGTCAGCCGCCGCTATGCAAACAGCCATTATTCTCGGCCCGGCAATTGGCGGCTGGCTGTATGTTGCTGGCGCACCGGCTGTCTACACTATCGCAGCTCTGGCCTATGCCTCAGCCAGCCTCTGCATCACCTTGATTAACAAACCACCATCAGCCCCGGCCTCCTTGCCCAATCGTCCGACCATGGACTCATTGTTTGGCGGCGTGCGCTTTATCCGCAAACACCCAGTGGTACTGGGCGCTATCTCTCTAGATTTGTTCGCCGTGCTGCTGGGAGGCGCCACCGCCCTTCTGCCCGTGTTTGCACGTGACATTCTCAACACGGGGCCAGAAGGTTTGGGGCTGCTGCGCTCCGCACCCGCTGCCGGTGCATTGGCTATGTCCTTTTGGCTGGCTCGCCACCCCATCACACGGCACACCGGCATAAAACTGTTCGCCTGTGTTGCAGGCTTTGGTGCAGCCACGATTGCTTTCGGCCTGTCCACCCACTTCTGGCTGACCATGGCCGCTCTCGTTGTATTGGGTGCAACCGATATGATCAGTGTCGTCATTCGATCCACCCTCATCCAGCTGGAAACTCCAGACGATATGCGCGGTCGCGTCAACGCGGTTAATTCTTTGTTTATCGGCACATCGAATCAACTCGGTGAATTTGAATCCGGTGTAACTGCTGCCTGGTTTGGCACCGTGCCAGCCGTAATAATTGGCGGCATGGGCACACTGGTGGTCGCTGCACTGTGGATTAAATGGTTCCCCGAATTGGCCAAGCGCGACAAGTTACAACCGGAATCCTCCTGAATTGACCAACCTTATTTTTCACTCAACGTTCACTCCATCTATATAACGGATTTTTTATGTACGCATCTCTACTTCCTGCTGTTCTGCAACTGGCTCGCACTGCGGGCGATGCCATTCTGCGTGTGTACAACACCGCCGATTTTGGCGTTGACATGAAAGCAGACGACTCGCCGCTAACGCAGGCCGATTTGAATGCGCACAAAATTTTAGAGCCAGGCTTGTTGCAATTACTGGATGGCGTACCTGTACTCTCCGAAGAAGGTTCGCTACCCGATTGGAACACGCGCCAACAATGGCAACGCTACTGGATTATTGACCCATTGGACGGCACCAAAGAATTTATCAAACGCAATGGTGAATTCACTGTAAACATTGCCTTGATTGAAAACGGCGAGCCCGTACTCGGTGTCGTACATGTACCCGTGCTCGACATCAGCTACACCGGCATCAAAGGCGGCGGCGCGGTCAAATATGAACAAGGCACACAGACGGCCATCCACACACGCACACTGCCAACAGCGCAACAACACCCTATCGCCGTAGTCGCCAGTCGTTCACATGGCGCCGATGCCGTAGACGCACTGATCGAAAAAATTCGCACGCAACTGGGTGAAGTAACACTCAAAAATATGGGCAGCTCACTAAAACTATGTTTGGTGGCAGAAGGCGCAGCAGACATCTATCCCCGTCTTGCCCTAACATCTGAATGGGATACAGCTGCGGCACAAGCGGTGGTAGAAGCTGCTGGCGGTCAAGTATTGACGGAATCGCTCGCTGTGATGCGTTACAACACCAAAGACAACATTCTCAATCCGTTTTTTTATGTGATTGGCGACACCCAATACGACTGGAAATCTCTACTCAACTCCACCATCGCCTAAAGGTAAGCCAACAACTCGCGCGCGGCACTGTAGGGCGTAATTCGCCCTGCCACCAAATCACCGTTCAGCGCCGGTAGCCGCGCAGCCACCGCTGGATTTTTCTGTAACCGCGATTCAATCATTTCGTGTAGCAACTTTTTCATCCATTCAATATTTTGCTGTGCACGTTTTGCAGAAAATTCACCGGCATCCTGGCTGGCGCTGCAATAATCCATCACCATTGCCCACACCTGATCGATGGCCTGATGCTGCAAGGCAGAACAACAAACGACGCGAGGCTGCCAGTAATCCGGGTGTTTTAATAACATCAAGGCATTCTTGTAATGGCGCTGTGTCTGCGCAGCAAAAACAGCATTGTCACCATCCGCCTTGTTGACCACCAGACCATCCGCTAGCTCCATAATGCCGCGCTTGATTCCCTGCAATTCATCACCCGCATTGGGTAGCATCAGCACCAGAAAAAAATCCACCATACTGGCCACTTCATACTCTGACTGTCCGACACCAACGGTTTCAATCAAAATCACATCGTAACCCGCTGCTTCACACAGCAGCATTGTTTCACGCGTCTTGTGCGCAACACCACCCAAGGAACCCTCTGACGGTGAAGGACGAATAAAAGCTTCATCGCGTCGCGACAACTCTTCCATGCGCGTTTTGTCGCCGAGAATGCTGCCACCTGCAACGGGCGAGCTGGGGTCTACCGCCAATACCGCAACCTTTTTTCCTTGCGACAACAGATACAGACCAAAAGCCTCAATAAATGTTGATTTCCCCACTCCTGGCACACCGGTGATACCGATGCGCTGACTGCGACCGGCGTGCGGCAAAACAGCCTCAAGCAGCTGTTGCGCCTGCTCACGATGATCTTCACGTTTACTTTCTACTAACGTAATAGCTTTCGCTAAAGCGCGTCGATTACCCGCGAGCAAAGCTTCAATATCTACAGAAAATGCTGTCATTGTTTTTAAAAATAGGATTAAAAAATGAATGAACGAATCTGAAAAATCATCTTACATAAGTGCCATCTATCCTGCTAAACCAACACCCGCCAGCATTCGCCGAAAACGCTGCCAATCAAATGACGCCCCGGGATCAGTTTTGCGTCCTGGCGCAATATCGCTGTGGCCGACAATACGATCTGGCGTAATCGCTGCGTAACGCAGCATGATATCTCGAGTTAACTCACACAGAGCTTCGTACTGTACATCTTCATACGGCAAAACATCTGTACCTTCCAGCTCGATGCCAATGGAAAAGTCATTACAGTTGTCACGACCGTGCCAGCACGACTGCCCCGCATGCCAGGCCCGCTGCTCGGTATCCACGAACTGCGTGACGCTGCCTGTGCGATCAATAAAAAAATGTGCCGACACGTTCAAGTCGCGCAACGCTGCAAAATAAGCATGCGCGCCACAGTCCAATGTATTGCAGAACAGGGCTTCAACATGACCGCCACCAAACTGACCCGGCGGCAAACTGATATTGTGCAACACCAGCATATCTACAACTGTGCCGGCAGGACGCGCATTGAAATTGGGCGATGGCACGTGGCGCAAACCGGAAATCCAGCCATTGACTATCGGCACGGCGCTATCCCGCCATGACTGGCAACAAACTAGCTGGCGGTGCAACTATCTCCAGGTTTCCTTCATAGAACTCTGCTTGCAATGCTGCAGTGGCACAGCATTCCAGTGTTGCGCTGTGACCATCGCACAGAGCTGTACACCAAGCGTCGGAGAACTCGACAGACAATACGCGACCATCGGCCTGGCGCAGCCACGTCCCAACAACAAAGGCCTCACCCTGTTCCGGCATCTGCCCACAGAGCGGCCAAAGCTCGGGCACTTCCAAAGCCTCTTGCTGCTGGCCGCGCAATAACGCTAGATGCACCTTTTGCAGTCGCTCCAACAGCGCACTGTAGTGCCTCCGATCACAACCCAAGGTATCGAAACCTTTACGCAAGCCCTGCAATAACTGTGGCACTCGCTGCATCAGATGTTGGCGTGTCTGCTGATCGACACCGGGCTGCACTGATGCCAATAATTCATCTGCCACAGCAATTGCATGCAACCAGGCACTTGAAGCAGTGCCTTCTCGCCAATGAATGCTCAGCAATAAAGCAGACCAGTGTTGATGCAAGATCTCAATAACAACCGGTGGCCAGCTCTCCAGACCTGCACGATCTGCCAACAAGGCGTCGACCTCGGTGCGCACCTCTAACACCTGCAGAGATAAGCGTGTACTGGCTACGACTGCCGATAAGTTTTGCTGCAAGCGCTTACGCAACTGCAACAAATAATCCAGCATAGCCTGCCACGCCTGCATGATAGACACTGGATCACGCACCAGATGTTGCGCCAATGCCACAGCCAGTAAGCGGCAGCGCTCAGGCACTACACCTTGTATGCCGACTTGTGTCTGCCAACCCGGCGCCCAGTGTCGCCACTCTTCGAGAACGCGACGAGCGGGATGAGCATGGTCAGAAAAAGATTCGTCACAAGCGGCGCGCAGCAGCGGCCCCGCCAGCAGACACAACACATCTTGCCCTTCCAAGGGAATACTGCCTGCTTCTGCACCTATCAATTCACCCAGCCAGGGCAACAAAGAAGTGGCGCGCTGGCTATTGATTAGACTCAAGGCCTGCGCGCGATTATCAGCGAGTGCAGCTTCAGCAATTTCGTGTGACAACAGGAGCGCGCTGTCCACGGCGCGCGGCGGCACCACCAACGCCAGAGCAGCCACGGAGGGTTTGCGCGGCTTTTCCAATGGCTCCCACCACTCCGGCAATGGCTGTGGCTGAATAGCCGTTATCACCACGCCGCGCCGCTGCATGACATTGATCAGTGACTGCTGCAACACATCAAACAACGGCGGCAAATCGCGCACAAACAACACCGCCAACCGATACCGAATAGCCAACGGCACGGGCAGATCTGGCAACAGTAATAAAAACAGCTTTGTCAGCGTGTGCGGCAACAGTGGGCAGTCAAATACCGAGCAATGCAGTCCGGTC
>CAZZNL010000147.1:0-4755 GCA_964655625.1 uncultured Pseudomonadales bacterium | reverse complement strand
TCTCTGCTTGGCGGTGTGTTCTGGATTGGCTTTGGTTGCGCTTCTCGGTGTGTCAGTGCTGTTTTTTCAGTGGCAGTCTGATGGCTTTTTCTATTTCTATACTATGCAGATGGGGAGAAGTCATGGTTTTAATCCGGGATTGCCGTTTAATTTTCTTTTGGGAGACATGCTGAATGGCGTTCCAATTTATTTGCTGTTGAGTGGCGTTTTTATTGTGCTTTTCGGAAAAAATCTTCGTAAAGTCTTGGCTTGGCTCTTGATTTTTTTGGGTTATTTTTTTATGGGTTTGCTGTCGCGCTGGTATACAGGAGGTTGGATTAACGTATTAATTCCGTTGCATCAACTGATGGTTATTATGGCGGTATCAGGATTTTATCTGGTTTTGAAAAAGCTTTATGGTCAAAAGGGAAGATTGTGGAAATACGGACTGATGGCGATGATCTCGGTGTTGTTCACGCTCAATATTGCTAGAGGGTATATTCGTGTGGATTACATGCTGCCTTCAGCGGCAGATCGCGCGTGTGGTGATGCAATTGTTGTGGCTATTGCCGAGGTGCCTGATAAAACAGTGTGTATTTCTAGGCATCCGTATTTGGCTGCGCTGGCAGGTAAGCAGACATGTGCTCATGAGGCCTTTGTTGTGGATCTGCTTAATGGTACTGATCCACAGCTAAGCCAAAAATTGCGTGAGGACGTTAATCGGCAGATTAGCAATGGTGGCTTTGGCGTAATGCTGTTAGATAATGATGGTCAATTTAGTGGTTATGACCTGCTTTGGAAGACATTGCCGTATACCGCCACAGATATTACAGCCTGTCCTGCCGATGTTTTTTTTCCTAAAGTGTCTGGTCAGCGTCCACGGCACTGGTTGGTTTACAACGGCAATACGATGGTTGATCGAAGAGAGTCACTGCTCAAGAAGCCGTAAGCGCCAAAAACTCTGAGCGCGTGGCGTGGTTGGTTTGAAAGACGCCCAGCATGGCTGAGGTTTTCATTACGGAGTTCTGTTTTTCCACGCCGCGCATCATCATGCACATGTGCCGCGCTTCAACAATGACGCCGACACCTGCAGCGTTGGTGACATTTTGAATGGTGGTGGCAATTTGCTTGGTCAAGTTTTCTTGAATTTGCAGGCGGCGCGCATACATGTCGATAATGCGAGCCACTTTTGACAGCCCCAGTACTTTGCCAGTGGGAATATAGGCGACGTGGCATTTGCCGATAAAAGGCAGCATGTGGTGCTCGCACATGGAATACAGCTCAATATCTTTTACCAACACCATTTCATTGCATTCAGAATCAAACAATGCACCGTTGATGACATCATCCAGGTTTTGCGTGTAACCGCGAGTGAGAAACTGGAATGCTTTCGCTGCCCGTGTTGGTGTGTCGCGCAGGCCGTCGCGCTGCAGGTCTTCGCCGATGTCAGTAATGATCTTTGCAAAAGCGTCTTGCATGATGAAATCCGCTGGTCATGAATGCGGCCACAGTAAGGGAAGAGCGCAACGAGGTAAAGTATTGAAAATCACAAAGCCTTTTGTTGTCAGTGCAAGTCGATGATATTTGTAGGGTTTTTGATGGGCAGATAGAATGCTGCTGCAATATGACACAGGCGCTGATGGCATGGGATTTTTAGTATGAACTTACAGGCTTGGTTGGAGGCGACGGCAGCGCAGATTGAACAGTCTGGTGTGTTTCTGGGCCATGGTACCGATAACAGCTGGGACGAGGCTCTTCATCTCACTTTGCCTGTCTTGGGAATTGGTTTTGATGCTGCGCCGGAGGTTTTGCGCCGCGAGTTGACTGCGATGGAACTTGAGCAACTGGAAGCAGTGCGTGAGCAGCGTATCGGTCAGCGTATACCCACGCCCTACATCACGGGAGAAGCTTGGTTTTGTGGAATGCCGTTTCATGTCGATCGGCGCGTGTTAATTCCGCGTTCACCGTTGGGCGAGTTGATTCAGGATGGCTTCTATCCATGGGTGCAAGCTGAGCCTGCGCGGATTTTGGATCTCTGCTGTGGCAGTGCCTGTATCGCGATTGCCTGCGCCTTGGCTTTTCCCGCTGCGCTTGTCGATGCCGCTGATATTTCTGGGGATGCACTGGATGTGGCAAAAACCAATGTCGATCGCTATCAATTACAGGAGAGAGTGCGATTGCTAGACAGTGACCTTTTTACGGCGTTGGCTGGGCAGCGCTATGAGCTGATCGTTTGCAATCCACCCTATGTCGATGCTGAGGATATGGACAGCTTACCTGAGGAATACCGCCATGAACCTGCATTGGCCTTGGCATCCGGGTTCGATGGTCTGGATTTCACCCGCCGTTTGCTGCGCGAGGCGGCTGCACATTTAACGGATGACGGTGTGTTGTTTGTTGAAGTCGGCAACAGTGCCGCAGCACTGGAAGCGGCATTTCCAACGGTACCCTTTATGTGGCTGGCGTTTGAAAACGGTGGGGAGGGTGTGTTTATGCTGACAGCCGCTGAGTTGCGCGATTTCGCTGATTGCTTCGCGGCCCATCCCGTATAATGCGGCGCACGTTGCAAGGAATTTCTTATGTCAGGCAATACATTCGGCAAGCTGTTTACGGTGACAACTTTCGGTGAAAGCCACGGGCTTGCGCTGGGTTGTATTGTTGATGGTTGTCCGCCTGGCATGGCGCTGTGTGAAGATGATTTGCAGCGCGATCTGGATCGTCGCAAGCCCGGTACATCGCGATACACCACACAGCGGCGTGAGGCCGATGCTGTGCGTATTTTGTCGGGTGTTTTTGAAGGCAAAACTACAGGCACACCGATCGGTTTGTTGATCGAAAATACTGATCAGCGTTCAAAGGATTACGGCAATATCAAAGACCAGTTTCGCCCTGGCCATGCCGATTACACCTATACACAGAAATACGGTTTTCGCGATTATCGCGGCGGTGGGCGTTCATCGGCGCGTGAAACGGCCATGCGTGTGGCGGCAGGCGCTATCGCCAAAAAATATTTGCATGAACGCTTTGGCGTAGTCGTGCGCGGTTATTTGAGCCAACTCGGCCCGCATGCCGTAAATTTCAAGCAGTGGCAGTGCGTGGAAGAAAATGCATTTTTTTGTCCAGATCCCGAGCAAGTGCCGGTGCTGGAAAATTACATGCAACAACTGATCAAAGAGGGCGATTCCATTGGTGCCAGAATTACGGTGGTGGCGGAAGGTTTGCCACCGGGTTGGGGGGAGCCCATTTTTGATCGCCTGGATGCCGATATTGCACATGCGATGATGAGCATCAATGCGGTTAAAGGTGTTGAAGTGGGTGCCGGTTTTGCTGCTATCGCCCAGCGCGGCAGTGAGCACCGCGATGCCATGACGCCCACAGGTTTCCTGTCCAATCACGCCGGAGGAATTCTTGGTGGAATTTCGACGGGCCAGGATGTGGTGGTCAATATCGCGTTGAAGCCGACGTCCAGTTTGCATTTGCCGGGCCAGAGTATTGATGTGCTGGGCAATCCTGTCGAGATTGTCACGAAAGGGCGACACGATCCCTGTGTGGGCATCCGCGCCACACCAATTGCCGAAGCGATGTTGGCCTTGGTGTTGATGGATCACGCGCTGCGCCATCGCGCACAAAATGCCGATGTCGTGATGCCAACGCCGGTCGTGCCTGCGCGCGCACCGGAATAAGCCTGTGCAGGGCAGTCTTTACTGGCGTCTGTCCGGGTTCTATTTTTTCTACTTCGCCGTGTTGGGCATCATGGTGCCCTATCTGCCGTTGTATCTAAAAAGTCTCGGCTTGGATGCTTGGCGCATCGGATTGCTGACCTCCGTCATGGTGGGTACAAAAATTGTTGCACCCAATCTCTGGGGGTGGCTGGCAGATCGCTGCGGGCGACGTATGGCGGTGATTCGCTTTGGTTGTTTGATGGCTGTGCCGCCTTTTTTGTTATTGCTGCGCGGGCATGAAAGTTTTTGGTTGCTGGCGCTGATTATTTTTTTATACAGCTTTTTTTGGAATGCCGTATTAGCGCAGTTTGAGGCTGTGACCTTGGCGAGCCTGGGTGCGCATCCTGAGCGTTACAGTCGTGTGCGTTTATGGGGTTCAGTGGGTTTTATTGCTGCAGTAGCTATATTTGGTTGGATGTTTGACCGCTTATCGCTGCACTATTTTCCACTGCTGGTTGCCTGCTGTTTGCTGGCTATTTTCATCAGCAGTTGGTTGGTGAACGATCCGGTGGTAGACGTAAAATTGACGACACAAAAAGAAGATGATCGTTTTTGGCCGTGTTTATGTCAGCCAAAAATATTGATTTTTTTTGTGGTCTGTTTTCTGTTGGTGTTGTCGCACGGGCCTTATTACACCTTCTTCAGCTTGCTGATGGAGCAGTATCAGCATACCCGAACAGAAATTGGTCTGTTGTGGGGTTTGGGGGTTGTCGCTGAAGTCATCCTATTCTGGTTTATGCATCGTTTGTTGCCTTATTGGGGTGTGCGCCAGTTATTGTTGATCAGTTTGCTGCTGACGACGGTGCGTTGGTTGTTGTTGGCCTGCTTCCCGCAGTTTCTCGGCGTCATGTTGTTTACGCAGTGTTTGCATGCGTTTAGTTTTGCCGGGTTTCATGCGGGAGCTATTGAAACTGTGCGGCGTTTATTCAGTGTACGGCAATCTGGCAAAGCACAGGCGCTCTACAGTGCGGTGGGCTACGGTGCCGGTAATGCCTTGGGTTCGCTGTGCAGTGGCGCTTTGTGGCAGTGGGGGTCTATGTGGCCGTTCTTGATG
>CAZZNL010000146.1:2343-4756 GCA_964655625.1 uncultured Pseudomonadales bacterium | reverse complement strand
GGATGGCGTTGACCAATGCGGGCAAAAAAGTTTCAGACACCAGTAAACGTTGCTGGTGATAACGAAACACGGAGGAACGGCCCCAGAGTAGCGCAGGCATCTTCGCAGTTTGCCATGTTACTGGCAGGGTTGCAGGTAGAGATGCGTGTGCCCAGCGATGAATGCGTGGCGGTTCGCGCTGGATGTGCGGGTTGCCAAATAACAGTGCACCCAGTGGGCGATTGTCCCAATGGCGCAAGAAGCGCAGTTTGCCGCTCAGTGTGCGCTGTGGCAGCACGCTGCGCGCATAAACCCAGGGTTGTTCGCAGCCGTACAGAATGACCTCGCGGATAAGTGCTCTTTCATGCGCGGGAATACCCAGACGTTGCGCTTCGGCCAGTCGCGGTTTGGCCCAGTGTTGCGTCAGTATCGAAACACGGAATTGCTGGCGACTCAGTTGCTGCAAGCGCTGTGTGAGGGATGCGCAATCGCCAAGCCACTGTTGCAGCGGCGCGGGCGGGCGCTGCAACAGAAAAGTGGGCTTGTGTGGCTCAGTGCGCCGCACGCAGTATCTCGACACCCTGCGGGCGACCGAGCAACAAAACATCGGCAGGGCGCAGCGCAAACAGGCCGTTACAAACAACGCCGGGAATATTGTTGATCTGTGCTTCCAGTATTTTGGGTTGGGTGATGCTCATGTGGTGGACATCGAGTATCACGTTGCCGTTGTCGGTGACGACGCCTTGGCGATACACCGGGTCGCCACCGATTTTCACCAATTCGCGCGCCACCAGGCTGCGCGCCATGGGGATCACTTCGACGGGCAGCGGGAAAGCGCCCAGCGTATCGACGAATTTGGATTGATCGACAATGCAGACAAATTCTTTGGCGCAGGCGGCGACAATTTTTTCGCGCGTCAGTGCAGCGCCGCCACCTTTGATGAGTTCCAGTTGTGCATTGGTTTCATCTGCACCGTCGATATAAATATCAAACGTGCCGGTTTGGTTGAGATCGAAAACCTCAATGCCGTGTTGGCGCAGGCGTTGTGTCGATGCATCGGAGCTGGACACGCAGCCGGCAAAATCCTGTGCGTATTGCGCCAGCGCATCGATAAAAAAATTGGCGGTAGAGCCGGTGCCGATGCCGATAATGGCGTCGCGTGTCATGCGTGGCAGCACATAATCGAGAGCCGCTTTGGCAACGGCTTGTTTGAGTTCGTCTTGGGTCATGGGGGTGTCATCAGCAAAGGGCAGGGGTGGCAAATTATAAGCGAGCCCTTTAGCGCAAGTAGACGGCGACAAAACGCGCTTCGGTATGGCGTTGCACATCTTTCAGGATCAGGGTTTGACCCTCGATGCGCCACTCTTTGGCACCTTCCAGCCAGGTGGTAAATGCGTGTTCGGTGTCCATGCCCTGCGCGCAGGCCATCATGGTCATGGCGACCTTATCAAACAGGATCTGTTGATCTTTGATGCGGTAACTGCCCACCAGTCGGTTACAGCCGCCGGAACCGCTGAGTCTTGCTGGTGCGCCGTCATGCAAAATGAAGTGTGGCTCGGTTTGTTCATCTGCTGTGAGCACAACCGACTTGCCTGCCAGTGTCACCAATTTCCAGTAGGTGTTGGTGAGAGAAGTATTTTCTGTTGCACGGTGTTGGGCGCAGGCTGACAGAAATACAGCGAGGGCGATGATCCCGATCAGACGATGAAAAAAGGCAAAACGCTGAAAAGTGCTGTGCATGGTTTTCTCAGATGACGGTTACTGTTTGATATTTGATGATAACCACGAAGCTAGATTTTCAGCAAAGGGGAAGGATCCGACTTCGTAGCTTTCAAACAGTCCTATTGTAGAGGCTCCATTCAGAAAGAGGAGCAAAGCGATTACAGGATACGGTGGTGCAGGTGTAGAAACCACATCTGCCGAGCCAGAAGATGAGTAGCGTTTGGCAACACTACAGTAGTTGAGAAAACTGGTCGTTAACATTAACGCATTCCAGCGATGAGTGTCCCAAGCCAATAAGTGCATGGCCAGCGGTGAAAAAGATGCGGCGCATATCAACAGAGACACAGGAATACCAAGGTGTGGACGCAACAACTTCCAAGTGGCTATGTTGATTAGGAGGGCTGTAGGCAGTGTAACTAGCAATGAAGAGGCAATATTCAAATAACAAAGTGCTCCCTGTAAGCAGGCTGCCATAATTTCGTAGTTGTCACCTATTTTTCTGCCAAGTACAGCAAAGCTGTCGCCGCGTAATTCTTCATGTGTGCGCTGTAGGAGTTGGCTGTGTAACCAATAAATATCTTCGTGTCTCATTGCCATATTGGCTAAAAAAAATGAAAAAAAGAAAAAAAATTATTAAAATAACAAATAATAAAAAAATAGCAGTGTGAGATTCTGGATTTTTAAAAGATATATAAAAATGTATAAGCAGTGT
>CAZZNL010000146.1:0-2333 GCA_964655625.1 uncultured Pseudomonadales bacterium | reverse complement strand
AATAACTGATTGTATAAAAAATATAATAAAGAATGATTCGTGGATCATTAGGCACATTACTATAACGGCTACCATCAGTGCGTTCTTGGATGCACTGTTTGATACTCTGATAAGAATAATGGTTGCTAGCACGCCTATGATGTCAAAATAACCAATAGTATGTGCCAGGTAGACGGGGGACATGCTTGACGCGAAAAGAATGGCACAGGTAGTTTTCCATTTATCTCCATGGCTTATTAAATCTTTCATGTTTCTCAACATGAGTATGATCATGGTCATAAATACAAGGCAGCTAAAAAGAACAAACCAGGCATGGCTATGAGAATAGCTTGGGTTTAGTATTCGAAACGCCTCCCCGATTAAGGCGCGTTTACTGAATCCCGCCTCGTAGTTGAATAAAAAGTGAGTGTAAGCCCAAGTGCTTGGCTCTCGAATTCCGCGTAACACAGACACCAGGAAAATAGTGAAGCAAACAAGAAACCAGCCGTTTCCGGTGTGTGAATTTTGCGTGTTATGGTTTTGGAGGTGGCGCACTGCGGAATCCTTGTCGCTGGTTATGGTTGTTGTATACACGAGTCGGTGTCATAGCAGCATATTTCCGCTATTGTAAGCCACGCTAAAAATAAAGGTCGCAGCATGTCTGTTTCAAATTCTCTGGTGGCATTGCGTCAGGCATTTGCCCAGCCTGCAGCGCTGACTATGTTCTTTTTCGGTTTTACTTCGGGGCTGCCGTTTCTGTTGGTGGGCAGTACGTTGTCTACCTGGTTGAAAGATAGCGGTGTGAGCCTGGAGCAGATCGGCCTGATCAGCTTGGTGGGACTCACTTACTCTTTCAAGTTTTTGTGGGCACCGGTGGTGGATAGTTTGCGCGTGCCGCTGCTGTCGCGTTTGGGTCAGCGTCGCAGTTGGTTGTTGTTCGCGCAGGGGTTGTTGGCACTGGCGTTATTGGGCATGGCCTGGGTGACACCCATGGGGTCGCTGAGTGCTTTTATCGGGTTGGCGGCGCTGACGGCATTTGCTGGTGCGACACAAGATGTGGTGGTCGATGCCTATCGCATCGAAATTGCATCATTGGAAGCGCAAGGCGCTTTGGCAGCGACGGCGACCCTGGGCTATCGCATCGCACTGTTGTTGTCGGGTGCACTGGCCTTGGTGTTGGCCGATCATGTGTCGTGGCCTCTGGTGTACAGCTTGATGGCGGTGACGGTACTGTTGGTGATGGTGGTGACGTTGCTGGCGCGTGAGCCTGTGCATGTCGCTGTGCGCACAGCCTCGTGGCAAGCCATCGTGAGCGATGGCGTGATCGGGCCGTTTCGCGATTTTTTTCGGCGCTATCGCGGCGGCTTGGGTGTGGTGCTGTTGTTGTTTATCGGACTGTTCAAAATTCCCGATCAGATGATCGGTGTCATGGCGTTTCCATTTTATTTGGACAGCGGTTTCACCAAGACCGATATCGGTACAGTGTCCAAGTTGTACGGTGTCTGGATCGGCATTGCCGGTGCCTTTGCTGGCGGTGCGGTGGTGGCGCTGCTGGGCGTGCAGCGCAGTTTGCTGCTGGGTATGTTGTTGGGAGCGGTCAGCAATTTGCTCTACTTGTTGCTATCGCTATTTCCTGGTGATCTCGCCGTGTTTGTGGCTGTGATTACGGGGGAGAATTTGTCGGGTGGTTTTCTCGGTACGGTGGCAGTGGCGTGGTTGTCATCTCTGGTCAGCCATCGCTACACGGCTACACAGTACGCGCTGTTCAGCTCACTGGTGGCGTTACCTGGAAAACTGTTGGGTGGATTCTCCGGTTTTATGGTGAATAGCTTGGGTTATTCCACATTTTTTATTTTTTCTACACTTGCGGTGCTGCCGGCGTTGCTGTTGTTTTTTTGGCTGCAGCATTATCTGCGAGTAACGGAGCAACAAGGAGTCAGCAATGCAGCATAGAAATACAAAACACGATCGGTATCCCAAGCTGTTTTTTCTCTGTGTGTCGGCGTGGTTGATGGTGTGTGGTGTTGGCAATGCCGCACCTGCTTCTGTACCCGCACCGCTGGAGCCCTGGCGCGCATGGGTGCTGGATCAGCACCGCGATTTGTCGTGTCCGTTTGCCTACACCAATGCCGAGCAGCGCTATTGCCGCTGGCCCGGTGCATTGGAATTGCGCGCAGAGGATCGCGGTGCCAGCTTTCATCAAACCTGGCAGTTGTATCGGGACGGCTGGATTGCGCTGCCCGGTGATGAGGATTATTGGCCGCAAGAGGTGATGGTGGATGGTCAGCTTGCGGCGGTAGTGGCGCGGGACGGAACCCCGGCGGTGTGGCTGACGCTTGGCGAGCATCGCGTGC
>CAZZNL010000145.1:0-4790 GCA_964655625.1 uncultured Pseudomonadales bacterium | reverse complement strand
AAGGTGTCCCAATCACTGCTGGAACCCATAATCACGCCCACCAGCGGTTTATCTGCTGCATTCATCGCCTGTCACCTCGGCTGGAAAGCGCCGCAGTTTACCGCAAGGCCGGAGTTTCGTAACCTCTACCGTGTTGATCACAGGGAGTGCCGTTGACCATGAATGAACCACAACAATCCAGCAATCGTTTCGATGACAGCTGTCGCAATGCACTGCGCAACATGGAGCAACACCTCGCCGCCATCGCCACACATCCTTTGATGCTTAAACCGCCTACCGTCGGCCGTGAATTGCTGATGCAATTTCTGAAAGGAGCCGCCTTTGGCTTGGGCAGCGTCGCCGGCGCGGGGATTATCTTGTCACTGGTGGTGTTTCTGCTGTCACAAATCCAATTCGTGCCCATCTTGGGCGAATTTATTAAAGACCTATTGGCGCAGATTCAAGCGCCGCATTGATGGCAGCATGACGCTTCAGAGGCCTTATGTATGACGAACCATCTTCCCTCTTGCTCTGGTTCAAGCTGCATCCCTCTGGCTGACATCACCGATCAAGCAGTGGGCGGCAAAGCAGCGGGCTTGATGCATTTGCAGCGACTGGGCCTGCCTGTGCCGCCGACGTTTGTGGTGGTCGGCGCAACGCCCGATCATCTGCCCGACGATTTAGCAGTGCATTACGCAGCGATTGGCGGCGGGCGCGTGGCGGTGCGCTCCTCCGCCATCGGTGAAGATTCTGCTGATGCCTCTTTCGCCGGACAGTACGAAACCATCCTCAATGTGGAAGGTATTGATGCGCTGAAAGATGCGCTGAATCGCTGTTTGGCTTCAGTGACCAGTGCGCGTGCCCGCGCTTATCAAGATGCCAAGCAGCAAGCCAGTGATGTGGCGATGACAGTTGTGGTGCAGCGCATGGTGGATGCGCGCGCGGCAGGTGTGCTTTTTACGGCAGACCCGGTGACAGGGCGACGCAATTGCGTGGTGCTGGATGCCGTGGCCGGTTTGGGCGAGGCACTGGTGAGTGGTACTGAAACACCCGATCACTACCGCGTCTCGCCGGAGGGAAAAGTGCTGCATGCCGAGCTTGTCGGCACAGCACCTATTCTCGATGCTGCTGAAATTTCCCGCCTGGTAGCGGGAGCCAAACAAGCCGAAGCGGCGGCCGGTCATCCTCTGGATCTGGAGTGGGGCATCGATAAGGACGGCAGTTTGTACTGGCTGCAAGCGCGCCCTATCACCGTACTACCCGCCGACCCTAACGAGCTGGATACGCTGGCTGGAGAAATCACCGATCTCTACACGCGCTACAACGTAGGAGAGGTGATGCCCGGTGCGACCACGCCACTGTCTTACTCAACCACGGGGCGCGGTTTGGATACGGGCATCCAAGGGCTGCATGTGCGCGTGGGTATGCAGGCGCGCATCGAACCGACCAACCGGTTTTTTGCGCTGTTTTACGGCCGGATTTTCTTCAACCTCACCGGTTTGGCACGCATGGCTGATCACATGTTTGGTGCCAGCACGGAGTCGGTGGCTTGGGCACTCTGCGGTCGCGCCGTGCCAGAACTCAAAACAGCTGACAGTGTGAGTTTTTGGCGAAAGCTGTGCAACACGAGGCGTTATTTGCGGCTTGCCGTTTGGCAGCGCGGGCAAGAAATGGCGACGATGCGCACTCGTGTGGGGCGTTTGGTGGTGCCGCTGGCGCGCACGGCTATCCAACAGTACACCCATATCGAACAGTGTTTGCCGGAGCTCGATCGCTGTCACCAACACCACATCGCCATTTCTACTGGCGCAGGCATGCTGGAGCCTATCGTGTTGCAAATGCTGCAACGCCAGGAGCCGACAGCGTCTGATGAAGCCTTGCACGCTCGCATGGCGGCACTGCTGGTGGCTGCTAGTGAAGAAAATGTTGAAAGTGCGGACATTGCCGCCGGTATCCAGCGCGTAATCGCTGCGCTGCAACAAACAACCGATGCGTCGTTGCATTTTGGCGCGGTGGAACCAGCCGCTGCGCTGCAATGGATTACTGATGCCTCAGCAGGTGTTGCTTACCGCGCGTTTTCCGAATATTTACACTTGCACGGACATCGCGCTTTTCAGGAATTTGAAATGCGCCAGACGGAATGGGAGGCCGATCCGCTGCCATTGATTGCTGCCATTCAAGCGGCGTTTCGCGCACAAACGGGTGCAGCAGCGAGCCGCAAAGACAATCAAGCCAATGCGCAGTTATTGCGTGAATTAAATCCAGTGCTGCGCTGGTTTGTGAAAAAAGCGCAGCACGCCGTACAGCAGCGTGAAGCCTCAAAGTCATTGTTGATACGTGCGACAACACAATTCAAAAAAGCGTATCGCCATTTGGCTGCGCTGTTAGTGCAAGATGGATTATTGAATGATGCCGATGAAATATTTTTTTTAACGCATCAAGAGCTAGGTAAGTTGATTCACGGTCACCACACCCACGCCAGTCAATTAGCACAAGCGCGACGCAGTACGTTTTTCATACAAGAAACCCTGGAATTTGAAGATATTTTTCAAGGCATTCCAGAACCTATAGACCCACAGCGCAGCGATGATTTTGAAAATGATGTATTGCACGGCAAGCCGGTGAGCCACGGCCAGGTACAAGGCATCGTGCGTGTGGTGCGCACCTTAGATGAAGCCACACAACTACAGCAGGGTGAAATTTTGGTTACGCCGGTGACGGACATCGGTTGGACGCCGTACTTTGGCGTTATCGCAGGCTTGATTACGGATGTGGGCAGCTCTGTTTCACACGGCGCCGTTATTGCGCGCGAATACGGATTACCCGCCGTTGTTAATACTCGCATGGGTACGCGAGTGCTGCACACGGGCGATGAAATACTGCTCGACGGCAATACCGGCAATATCCATTTATTGCGGCGTGCTGATGGAGGCGCAGAAAAATGATTACTGCATGGGATGATTACGCGATTCATCAAGCGCCTGAACCGATCAATGCAGCAGGTTGCACAGACGAAAACTTTTACGATCGCTATTTTTTCTCTGGATTTTCTAAAGAGGGTGATTATTATTTTGGCATCGCGATGGGGCTTTATCCCAATCGCCACGTACAAGACGCGCATTTCAGTATCGCCATTGATGGCCGCCAGCACAGCTTCCATATTTCTGCATCTGCAGGAAAGTTGCGCAGCGACAACCGCATTGGGCCGATGAATATTGAAGTGGTTGAGCCGATGCGCGTGTTGCGCGTTACGTTAGATGCCAACACAACGGGCATAGCGGTCGATCTTACCTTCACGGCATGTACCGTGCCGCTAGAAGAGCCGCGCTCAGTGATGAAAATTGGCAGCTATCGCTTGATGGATACCACGCGCTTTGCGCAGTTTGGCAGTTGGCGCGGCTGGATCAAAATTGGCGAACAACACATTGCCATTGGCGAAGAAGCGCTGGGCGTGCGCGATCGCTCTTGGGGTGTGCGACCTTCTGTTTCGCCCACTAAAAAAACCAAAGCGATAGCAACACAAAACGCAGCACATCAATGGTTGGAAAATCGTATCACGCGTGCGCTATTTCCACCGCAGCGCCCGTTGCGGTTCAGAGAAAAAATAGAAAATGCTGCAGGTTTGATTGGCGGTCATTTATTAGGCGTAGAGCCAGGCACTTATTGGCTGTGGAATTTGAATTTTTTCGATGATATCTGTACGCATTTCGGCAGTTTTGAAACACTGGATGGCGAGCCATCACAGTGCAGTTCAGCCATACTGCCACGTTATGCAAATACACAGACAATTCCGCAAACGCCTGATGCCAGTGAAGTGCAAGTCATGGAGCAAAAAATTTCGTGGAGAACTGGAACTCGCACACCACAATCTGCATGCATCACCCTGGAACAACAGCAACAAGCTTTGGCGATGCAGTTAACGCCACGCATTAAATTCCACTTGTCGGGCTTGGGCTACGGGCACCCCAAGTGGATACACGGAGCGTATCACGGCAGGGAAGTGATAGAAGGAGAAACATGGCTGACTGCTGATTATGAAAAAATATTAAACCGCGCCAACAATCATATTCAGCAGATGTGTGACGTGCGTATGGGTGATAAAAAAGGTGTGGGCATTTTGGAGTCACTCTGCGTCGGCGCGTATCAACCGGCAGGGTTTCAACAGCGTTTTGATGGTGCGCCTACTTTTTGAAAGTGCAGTTACTGTCTGCAGCATCCGTAGATATTGCACACATCAAGTGCAGCGCACGCTCTGTTCATGTATCGCAAAATCTTTGCTGACCGGAGGCACATAATCTGCCTTGCCAAACAGGATTTTCAAGCGTGTTGGCCAATCGCGATTGTGTCGCCACTCATAAATCACCTGTGCCATACCCGCCAGCAACAAACGCACCGGATTCAAATGCAGTGGCGGATTTCCTGTCAAACCAATGCGCGGGCGCGACAGCGGCGGTTTCACATAAGTGCCAAACACACGATCCCACAACATGAAAGGGCCGGCACCAATATTGGTTAAATTGGTATTGTGATTTGCATAAACAGGGTGTGAAGCGTGATGCAAATAGTGATACTGAGCTGTACCCGTCAAGTGCCCCAAAAAACCAATCAAGCGATGCCTAAAACCGAGATAATAGAGCGCCGAGTGATGCGATGATACAGCACCGATATTGGTGACTACGTTCAAAATAATAATCTCCAGGTACAGCGGTTCGGCAGCAAACAATTTAGTTGCAGCACCGAACAACAATACATAGGGAAACATCACCAGAAATCCGACCGGAAAAGCGACAACCACGCCGGTGACCACAGGC
>CAZZNL010000144.1:2687-4809 GCA_964655625.1 uncultured Pseudomonadales bacterium | reverse complement strand
CGGCACGGGTTTCTTCAGCAAGATTTTTATGTGTCGCACTGAGAATACGCACATCCACTGCCACTTCTTTTTCCGACCCCACAGGGCGCACACTTTTTTCTTGAATAGCACGCAACAACTTCACTTGCATATCCAAAGGCAGGTCGGCCACTTCATCCAAAAACAAAGTGCCACCCTGTGCAGCCTGAAACAAGCCCTGCTTATCCGCACTGGCGCCGGTAAAACTGCCTTTCTTATGACCAAAAAATTCACTTTCCATCAATTCTGATGGAATCGCACCGCAGTTCACTGCCACAAACGGCTGACTGGCGCGCGGCCCTTGCGCATGAATGGATCTGGCCACCAACTCCTTACCGCTGCCCGATTCCCCGTAAATATAGATAGGCGCCTGGCTGCGCGCGAGCTTGGCAATTTGTTTGCGCAATCGCTGCATTATTTCGCTATCACCGACCAACAATTCACCCGCTGCTACCACTGCATCTTCCGTTTTTTGCAACCGCAGCGCTGTATCTACCAAACCACGCAATTGTTCTAACTGCACCGGCTTGGACACAAAATCAAACGCACCGGCCTTCAATGCACTGATAGCCGTATCCATGCTGCCAAACGCCGTGATAACTGCAACAGGAATATGCGAAAACTCACTCTGAATATGCTGAACCAGGGAGAGGCCATTGCCATCCGGGAGTTGCATATCCGTCAAACACAATGACACTTTCTCTTGGCTCAACAAACGCTTTGCTGTGGCCAGATCGCCAGCGCTTACGGTGCGAATCTTCATCCGCCCCAGTGTTATTTCCAACAATTCACGAATATCTGGCTCATCATCAACAATCAAAGCCGTTGGCTGCTTACTCATAGGTCACATCATCTTATTAGCGTGTGGAAAACTGATCTGAAAACAACTATGGCCTTCACCGGTGCGCTTGTAATCCAAACTTGCCTGATTGGCCACACACAACTCTCTCGCAATATATAAACCCAAACCTGTACCTTTAGCATCCGTAGTAAAGAATGGATCAAAAATTTGTTTGCGCTCTTCTTCACTAATGCCGGCACCGTAGTCAATAATATCCAGACAAGGCGTGCCCAAACTTTCATGAAAATAGGCGTGCAAAGTAATCTCTGCTTTACCCGTCAGCTTCTCACTGTAGCGCAGACCATTGGTACACAAATTTGCTAATACCTGCTCCAGCTGACTGGGATCAAAGTAAATCAATAATGGATCACTGGGAAGATCAAGATTGATATTGACTGGTTTCTCATACGTCTGTGCATGCGCCACTGAAAATTTATGCAGCCATACACTTAAATCAAA
The DNA here is from genome assembly GCA_964655625.1 of uncultured Pseudomonadales bacterium. GTDB lineage: Bacteria > Pseudomonadota > Gammaproteobacteria > Pseudomonadales > UBA7239 > UBA7239. The sequence continues at coordinate 3,491 of CAZZNL010000144.1, read as the reverse complement.
ACGCTCTGGATTTACTGCTTCACGCCGCGAAAGACCCAGCACATTCTCAATAATTTTGTTAACCCGCAACGAGTGATTCTGAATAATGGCTGAAAGACGTAAATCGGCATCAGTGAGCGCATCTGACTCTGCTAATAGTTGCGCCGCATGGCTGATAGCACCCAGGGGATTGCGCACTTCATGGGCAATACTGGCTGTCAAATGCCCCAACGAAGCCAATTTCATCTGCTGTGCACGTTGGGATATCTGCCGCATATCCTCTACAAACACCACAATCAAATCATTGCCACTGTTCTCCATGCGAGCAAAGTTCAGCTGAATTTCTAAACCACCCTCTTCCATTTGCAAGGGCTGTGGCCGCTGCTGTGAGTGACTCAACCACGCATTCAACACCGCCTGAGCGGCAGCATTGCGACTAAAGTGAATGCGATCTCGCCCATCAAACTGTAACGGGAAAAACAAAAGTCGCGCAGCTGATTCGTTATACAACAATATCCACCCATCTTTATCCAACACCACAATACCGGTGTGCATACGCTGCACAATCATTTCGTTGAGTTTTTGCAAGGTAGCTGCCTGCTCTGCCTGCTCCATCGCCGAACGCTGCGATGCCAATATTCTCCGCGTGAGATATTGAAACAACAGAGATGTCACAAACAGCAGCAAACCCAGCAAACCGATCAGCACCAAGGGCGTCAGCCTGAGGTACGACGTCTCCCAGCCGGCCGCCCAGAAGGCCATCGACCGTCTTGAGGACCTCGGCTACGTCACCGAGCGGACGGGCCGCTCCTACGCACGGCGATG
>CAZZNL010000144.1:845-2677 GCA_964655625.1 uncultured Pseudomonadales bacterium | reverse complement strand
ATGGGTTGACATCCACAGGCCCGAGATAACCCGTGACAAAACTTTCTAGCAAAATGGCAATGCAGGCTAGCGCCGCTAACAAAGTAGCAATCTGCCCCTGCAAAAAAATACTGCTGGCTGCTACCGTAATAAAAATCAGTGAACCCAATCCTGTCGCAATACCGCCACTGCAATACATAATGATCGACAGGAAAATAATATCGACCAGACAAACAGTAAAAACATGCCAAGTGGAAGGCGACCTCTGTTCTAGCAGCGTGCGCCCTAACACCAGCAAACTGAGCAGGGTATAAACGCTGATTGTGTAGCCATACAACGTCGAGTGTGCGCGCCCCAACACATTCGCTGCCGCACCCACGACAAACAGCCCCCACAGCACACTCGCCAACAATGCTCTGTACCATGCATAAATACGCAGCAGACGGTAACTGTCCTGTAGAGGATACGCAGGAAAAAATGTCTTATGCTGTACGGACATAACCGACTCTGGCTCAGCCTACCGTGAGGTCATTGTTAGCGATTGTAGCGATTTCTTCTGGGAGCGCACGGCAAATACATGCACAACTCTGATGCAGACCACCATCACACAGAGAGCCCTTCACACGACAGCGCTCAGCACATCGATGTCGACCGGCGCGATGCCGGGCTGCGCGCCTTTCAACGCAGTGATTTTGTCAGTGCCGCCACATTATTAGAGCCCTGTGCCGAAGCAGGTGATGTACGCTCTCAGGCATTGATGGCCAGAATGTATTACGCAGGCAACGGCATCACACAAAGTCGCGAAAAATATCTCTACTGGCTGAGTAAAGCAGCAAGCAATGGTGACAAATCAGCCCATGTGCGCCTCAAGCGTGCGCGCAAACAAAATCGTGAAGGGCTACTGCACAAAGAGTTCTCGACTACGCAGGCGTCGCCCACCGAGATAGACAGCCAACGCTGAGCGCAATGTCACTTTCGCCAGGCGACAGACCGCCGGCGACTGAAAATCTCCGGCGGCGATAGCAAGAAACTCATGCCCAGCTCCCACACCTGGCAACCCGGGCTGTGCTTCTATCACCAGACCGCATTCCGGCACATAGCGGTAACTGGCATCAGGACGCAACGCCTCACCGTGCTGATCGTGCAAGAAATCAATGCCATAACCCAATGACGCCAACAATGCGATCTCGAAAGTTCGCAGCACAGGCTCCGGCAATACCTGTAACGCTAACTGCTGAATCGCTGTCGCATACGCTCGCAATAGCGCCGGTTCTGCATCAGTCTTCGGCAACAAATAATAAAGCAGCTCGTTGAGGTAAAGACCGCAGTAAAGATGTGTTCCCGTCAACACGGCAGCCGCATTGACCGGTTCAAAAAACTGTAGAGTTTTCAAATCACCTTTGCCAGCCCATGACATCTCATACAAACAGAAAGGCAACATCTGTTTGCTACTTTTTTTACTCTGCTTACTGCGCACAGAGCGCACGACCAGATCTAACTTGCCTTCCACATCAGTAATAAAGGTTGCAATAACAGATGACTCCCGAAAGGGCCTGCTATGCAAAAGAAATCCCTGTGCATTATGGCTATTCGCCACCGCGCTACTCTATGCCCAGACTATTGAGCGCACGCTCGTTATCAGCCCAGCCGCGCCTTACCTTCACCCACAGCTTGAGCATCACCTTGGCACCAAACATTTGCTCCATATCCAAACGCGCCTGTTGGCCAATTTTCTTCAAGCGCTCACCGCGTTCGCCAATCACAATTTTTTTCTGGCCATCCTTTTCCACCACAATCAACGCCGCGATACGCAACAATCCGCCCTCATCAACAAATTGCTCTATCTCTACCGC
>CAZZNL010000144.1:0-835 GCA_964655625.1 uncultured Pseudomonadales bacterium | reverse complement strand
GTCTGATACGGCAACTCCTCTCCCAATTGGCGAATAATTTTCTCACGCACAATTTCAGCCGCAAAAAACCGTTCACTTTTATCAGTCAGCTGATCTTCTGGATAAATAAAGTCGGAAGCAGGCAAACAACCATGAATCACTTCTGTCAGCCTATCAATACCTGTCGCCTGCAATGCCGAAACAGGAACAACGGCATGAAAATTTCGCCGATTGGACCAGCTAGCGATCAATGGCAACAATGATGATTTGTCTTCTATTTTATCGACTTTGTTGATTGCCAATATCACCGGCTTTTCTATTGCAGCGAGACGAAACAACACCTGCTCATCTTCATCTGTCCAATACGTGCGATCCACCACCCACACCACTACATCGACATCATGCAAAACTGCACTGGCGGCACGGTTCATTCGCTGATTCATGGCGTGTTTGCCATTCTTGTGAATGCCTGGCGTATCCACAAAAATCATCTGGCAGTTATCTGTCGATTTAATCCCCAGAATCAAGTGACGTGTTGTTTGCGGCTTCCGCGAAGTGATACACAGCTTCTGCCCCAAAATGTGATTCAACAAAGTGGATTTACCCACATTAGGACGCCCGACAATGGCAATCATGCCGCAGTGTTTCTCACTGCGATCTTGGTTCTCTGTCTCAGCCTTCACTTCAAATTCCCAGTTTCTGCAGCACCAGTCCAGCTGCCAATTGTTCCGCTTTCTTGCGACTGGACGCTTCCGCTTCAGCCCTCAGTCCCAAGTCAGGCACCACACAAGCCATCAAAAAACGAGCATTGTGATCGTCGCCACTGCGCTTCACCAATTCGTATTGCGGCAAACTG
>CAZZNL010000143.1:0-4837 GCA_964655625.1 uncultured Pseudomonadales bacterium | reverse complement strand
CATTGTTTGGTAGTACCGGCAGCGGCAATTTGCTGAGTCACGCCACTGCCATTTTGGTCACCATCTTTTTTGTCACCAGTTTTGGTCTGTCGCTGTTGGCCAAGAACAAATCAGCCATAGGCAGCAGCGATGCGGGCATTCCTTCTGCTGCTGTGATTGAACAACACAACCAAGCGCAGCAGTCAGCGGGTGACGCACCTGCTGCACCAGCGCCTGCGCCAACAGCAGGTGATGCCCCTGCCGCGCCGCCAGCGCAGCAGTAAGTGGAGAACTATTCAAACAAGCCCAGGTGGTGAAATTGGTATACACGCTACCTTGAGGTGGTAGTGGCGCAAGTCGTGCCGGTTCGAGTCCGGCCCTGGGCACCAATTTAAGATTCAAGGATGTATCAATAAGTCTACAAGCCCCTGAAAATTGGGGCTTTTTTGTGCCTGTGGGGTACAAGGGTGTCCGAGGCGTTCCATTGCAATCTGGGTAACTTCTGGGTAACTTTCTGGGTAACTCATCTAAGTTACCATGTCGGAGGTCGACGGATGGCACGCAAACCTCTTACCAGTCACCGGCAGGCTGAAACTGCAAAGCCCGAAGCAAAGCCCTACAAGCTCAATGCCGGGGATGGTCTGTTTCTGGAAGTAACGCCGGACGGTAGTAAGCGCTGGCGCTTGCGTTACTTCTTTCTGGGTAAGGAGAAGATGATTTCCATGGGGCTGTTTCCGGCAGTCGGCCTTGCGGAAGCTAAGGTAGGCAGGGATGCTGCCAAGAAAATGCTGGCACAGGGGCAAGATCCCAGTGTCAAACGTCAGGAAGAAAAAACTGCACTACTGGAAGCGCATGCCAATACCTTCGAGGCAGTGGCTCTGGAGTGGCTAGGTCGTCAGACCGACAAAGCAGCCAGCACCCAGACCAAAAGCCGCTGGTTGCTACAATTTGCCATTGATGCCTTCGGTCACAAGCCTATTATTGAAATCACGCCGCGCATGGTGCTGGAAGCCTGCCGAGTGCAAGAAGATGCCGGCAAGCTGGAAACTGCCCAGCGGGTCAAGGTGAAATGTGGACAGGTATTCCGCTATGCCATTGGCAAAGGGTTGATTGAGTTTGATCCCACCCGAGACTTACGCGGCCAGCTCAAGACGCCGGAAGTGACTCATCGTGCCGCCATTACCGAACCAGCCAAGGTAGGCAAACTGCTGCATGACATTGACCAGTACCAAGGCCAACTGGAAACTGTTTGTGCTCTGAAGCTGGCACCGTTGGTGTTTATCCGCCCCGGTGAGTTGCGGTCAGCTCGTTGGGCAGACATGGATCTGGATACCGCCTTGTGGAGCTACACCCCGCCCAAGACTCGCCGGCAAACCGGCACCGAGCATGTGATCCCGTTACCACGGCAGGCTGTGGCCATCCTGCGCCAGCTTCACGCTGTGAATGGGCGGGGGGAATATGTCTTCCGCAGTAGCGGTAAGGACGGCTACCTGTCGGAAAACGCTGTGCTGGCAGCCTTGCGCCGGATGGGTTACGGCAAGGGTGTGATGACAGGCCACGGCTTTCGCGCCATTGCACGCACCCTGCTGCGTGAAAAACTGAAGTACCCGGTAGAGTTAATTGAAATGCAACTGGCACACCGTGTAGCTGATGTGCATGGTCGCGCATACAATCGCACGGAATTTATTGAAGACCGCACAGCGATGATGCAGGCATGGGCAGATTATCTGGACACCCTGAAAACCGGCGCGGATGTGATACCTCTCGCTGCCAAGCAACGCTAAGAATAGACTAAGGATTACTGCATGAGCACCGCCCTCCAAACCCTACTCGCCACCTTCCGCAATGCTGCCGTCACCGAGCGCGAGAAGGGCACTTACTTTGAAGAGCTGTGCATCCAGTATCTGCGCCATGAAGCCACCTACCGCGACCTTTACAGCGATGTGTGGACGTACGGCGAATGGGCGAGCTTGCAAGGTTTGGATAAAAAAGACCTTGGCATTGATCTGGTGGCCAAAACACAAGGCACTGACGAATTTCACGCCATCCAATGCAAATTTTATGCGGAAGATCACCGTGTATTGAAGAAAGACATTGACAGCTTCTTTGCTGCGTCTGGCAAGAAAACCTTTTCTCACCGCATCATCATCACCACCACCAATAACTGGGCAGACAACGCCGAAGTGATGCTGTATGACCAGCACCCGCCTGTCAGCAAGATAGACCTGAACGATTTGGAAAACAGTCAGATTGATTGGGCGAAATATAACCCAGATAAAAAACAGCGCAGCACCGTTGATGTTGTGCTGAAAGCAAAGAAAAAGCTGCGCCCGCATCAGGAATCCGCACTGGCAGCCGTAAAAGCAGGGCTACAAACTGCCGAGCGCGGCAAGTTGATTATGGCTTGCGGTACCGGCAAAACTTTTACCGCATTAAAAATTGCTGAAACGCTGGCGGGAAAGGGAAAACGTGTTTTGTTTCTGGTGCCTAGCCTATCCCTGCTCTCGCAAACACTCACTGAATGGACACAGGAAAGCGAAACGCCACTGCACAGTTTTGCCGTGTGTTCCGATAGCGACGTGGGCAAGAAAAAAGGCAAGGGTGACGATGATGCCGTGCAAACCTTTGCCCATGAATTGCGTTACCCAGCCACCACCGAACCGAAAAGTTTGGCGCGGGAAATGACAGCAAGGCATGACGCTCAGCACATGAGCGTGGTGTTCAGCACCTACCATTCCATTGATGTCATCAGCCAAGCCCAGCACAAACACCAGTTGGCAGATTTTGATCTGATCATTTGCGATGAGGCACACCGCACCACCGGCGCAACATTTGAAGGCGATGACGAAAGTGCATTTGTGAAAGTGCATGATGTGAAATTTTTGCAGGCTGCCAAGCGTTTATACATGACGGCCACGCCGCGCATTTACGGTGAGCAGGCCAAAGCCAAAGCCGATGATGGCAGTGTGGCGCTGTATTCAATGGATGATAAAGCGTTGTATGGCGAAGAGCTGTTTGTTATCAATTTTTCCGAAGCGGTGAAGCGCGGTCTGCTGTGTGATTACAAGGTAATCGTATTGGCGGTAGAAGAAGCGCATATCAACCGTCGCCTGCAAGCACTGCTGGCTGATGAAAACAACAGCCTGAAAGTGGATGACGCTGGCAAGATTGTCGGCTGCTGGAAAGCATTGGCAAAAATTGGTACACAAGAAGAGCTGGCTGGCGATACAGACCCGATGCGCCGTGCGGTAGCGTTTTGCCAAGTGATTGAAGCTGACTACAAAGGCAAAACACACAAGGTCAGCTCCAAACAAATTGCTGGCATGTTTCAACAGGTGGTAGAAACCTATCAGCAATCTGAAGGCGTGGAAGACGGCGTGCGCCTGATCTGCGAAGCCGCGCATGTGGATGGCGGCATGAACGCCAGCGAGAAAGAAGAAAAACTGAGCTGGCTGAAAGCAGAAACGCCCGCCAATACTTGTCGCATTCTCAGCAATGTGCGCTGCTTGAGCGAGGGCGTGGACGTGCCCGCGCTGGATGCCGTACTGTTTCTCACCCCGCGCAATTCACAGGTGGATGTGGTGCAGAGCGTAGGCCGCGTGATGCGCAATGCACCCGGCAAACAGAAAGGCTATGTGATTTTGCCCGTGGTGATTCCCGCCGGTGTCGAGCCAGACAAAGCACTGGATGACAACCAAACCTACCGCGTGGTGTGGCAGGTATTGCAGGCGCTGCGTTCACACGATGACCGCTTTGACGCGATGATCAACAAGCTGGATCTGATCGGCAGCGACAAATCCAAAATGGAAGTGATCGCCGTCACTGACAAAGTTCAGAAAAAAACCAAACCCGATGGCAAAGGAAAAAATCTCACTGGCAAAGGCAGTTTCACCATTGGCGAGCCTAAGAAAAAGTTTGACGTTGCAGGGCAGATGACGGAACAGCACGGCCTGCAATTTTCAGTGGGTGATATTGAACGCGCCCTGTATGCCAAGGTGGTGCAAAAGTGTGGCAACCGCAGCCATTGGGAAGATTGGGCGAATGACATTGCCAAAATTGCCCGCACGCATATCGACAGAATCACCGCCATTCTGGAAAACGCCGACAACCACAAAGAGCGCGAAGCCTTCAACAGTTTTGCCCATGAATTGCGTGATGATTTGAATGACAGCATTACCGATGGCGAAATCATCGAAATGCTGGCGCAGCATTTAATCACCAAGCCGGTGTTTGATGCCCTATTTGAAGGCTACAGCTTTGCCCAGCACAACCCCATGAGCCAAGCCATGCAAGGCGTGTTGGATGCCTTGCAGGAACACCATCTGGATAAAGAAGCCGACACGCTGGAAAAGTTCTATGCCAGTGTGAAGCTTCGCGCCGAAGGCATTACCAATGCCGCAGGCAAACAGAAAATTGTGGTGGAGCTGTACGACAAGTTCTTCCGCAATGCTTTCCCGAAAATGACCGAACGCTTGGGCATTGTCTACACGCCGGTGGAAGTGGTGGATTTCATCATCCACAGCGTGAACCATAGTCTGCAAACAGAGTTTGGCCAAACGCTGGGCAGCAAGGGTGTGCATATTATTGATCCGTTCACTGGCACAGGTACGTTTATCACGCGCCTGTTGCAAAGCGGGTTGATCAAGCCGGAAGAGTTGCCACACAAGTACAAGCATGAAATTCACGCCAATGAGATTGTGTTGCTGGCGTATTACATTGCGGCGATCAATATCGAGGCGGTGTATCACAGTATTGTCGGTGGGGAGTATCAGCCGTTTGAGGGTATTTGCCTTACCGATACGTTTCAGCTTTATGAGAAAGAGGATCTGGTAGACCAGATTCTGGTGAAGAACAGTGC
>CAZZNL010000142.1:0-4840 GCA_964655625.1 uncultured Pseudomonadales bacterium | reverse complement strand
CAATAATACAGGCGCCAACCATAAAAACAGCGTACTCGATTGCAGGCGCGGCTTATACAGCACAAAATCGCCGTAACGCTCGCTCATAAAATCAATAATTTCCCGCTCAGACTTCCCTACTTGCAATTGCTGGTAAATCTCTTTTCGCAGGTCAACCGCAATCTGCGATTCAGAATCGGCCAGGTTCTGATTTTGGCATTTGGGACAACGCAGCTCCTCCGTCAATTTTTGGTAGAGATGGCGCTGTTCATCATTCTTGAACTGATAAGTATCGATGCTGGCATGCGACAAACTCGACACTAGCAACAATCCCGACACCAACAACAGCGCCAGAAAAGCCTCCAGATATCTCTTACAAAACACCATACCCATCCACCTCATAACAAAAAAAGCCTGATCGTGGATCAGGCTTTTCCTCAACCAAGATCAAATATTAACCGCCGAACAGAAAACGTCCGACGGGGTTTCTCCACATGAACTTCATGATCGTCTTCATCTGATCAAACTTTTTCTGCTCATGCGGATAACCGGTATCCATACCACCGTAACGACCGACAATAATCGGCATAGCCTGTGAATAGCCGCGCAGACCATTCTGACCATTTACCGATCCCACGCCACTTTCTTTAACACCACCAAACGGTGCAGAGGCCACACCGTACATCATGCCAATATCGTTGACCGCCATAGAGCCAGTTTCAATGCGTTTCGCTATGGCGATACCCTTGTTCACATCTTTAGTCCATACACTGCCGTGCAATCCGTAAACGGAGTTATTGGCTTTTTCGATGGCATCTTCAACGTTTGCGACTTTGACGATCGGCAAAATCGGACCGAATGTTTCCTGAGTCATTACATCAAAATCTTCTTGCACATCAACAATGACCGTTGCTTCATAATACAAGCCTTGCAGCTCTGGATTGCGCCGACCACCAGCCAGAATTTTTGCGCCGCGCTTTCTGGCATCTTCTACATGCGCCTCCATAATCGCCAGTTGCCGATCCCAAAACACCGCACCCAAATCTTCATTCACGCCATGCTTTTGTCCTTGACGAATGGCTTTGGCCATCGCCGTGGCGCGTTTCACAAACTCGTCATAGATCGGCGCTTCCACATAAATACGCTCAATGCCGCAGCAGAAATGCCCAGTGTTGACACAGCCACCCCAGACGGCACCGTGTACCGCTTTATCGAGATCGGCATCTGCCAATACGATCATGGCGTCTTTGCCGCCCAATTCCAGAGTGACAGGAATAAGTCTTTCTGCACACACCGCTGCAATTTTTTTACCGGTGGCGACAGAACCCGTGAATGAAATTTTATTCACGTCTGCACGCGTTAAATCAGAACCCGTTTGACCATCCCCCATCAACACTTGCACCACACCGTCAGGAATGCCGGCTTTTGTACACAGTTCTTCAAACAATTTGGCGGAATACGGCGTTACCTCAGAGCCTTTAATCACGACAGCGTTGCCAGCCAGAATGGCCTGGATACCAGGATTCGCTGTCAACACAAACGGGCCATTCCAGGGCGTGATAACACCGATTACACCCAATGGCTTGTAAGTGATATGGATTTTTTTCATTAAACCCATGATGCCAGGCGCGCGAATCACTTCATCTTTCAAAGTTTTTCTCGCTTGTTTACACCAATAAGAAATAAAGTCACAGACGGCATACACTTCAAACGTCAACGCATCCTGCATGGGTTTACCGGTTTCGCGGATGACCGTTTCTACAACCTGCTCTTGTGCATCGAGTATTACTTCACGCAGCTTCAAAAGATGTTGCACACGCTCTTCAACCGATTTTGCCGCCCATGCCTTTTGCGCCTTGCGCGCCTTGGCAACCGCTGCTTGCACATCTGCCTCGGATGCGCACACCAATTCGCCGATAGGCTCTAGGGTGACAGGGCTTTTTAGTACCAAACGACGATGGCCGTCGGCGGTTTCTGCGATGCGTTCAAAAATAGCCATAAAGTTTCCTTATAGGTAGGTGAAGTATTTGAAAGTAAAAATTTTGAATACCTAGATACTACCCTGCCTGCCCGCCGTAACCAATCAGCGAGACATCGTACCAACCGGCACCAGGCCCTGCTGCCGCAAGTGCTGCCAAATAAATTGCGCCAATACCTTATTGCCCAGCGAGGTGTGGTGTGGGTCGCTCTCCATAGTCAACGGGTACGCTGTGGTGTGGCGAAAATCATCCAGCAAAGAAATCACTGGATAGGGTTTCTGCGGTGCCACTTCAGCAAAATAGCGAAACGGCTCCAACGAATAAGGACCGAGGCGCGTATATTCGTCACTGCGATCATTAGGTGTTTCTTTTGCGCTGTATTGCACTGAGCGCGGCATGATGAAGGCGACAAAAGGAGCATGCAGCGTATCCCTGACATAAGCATGTGTTTCATCCAAATTATGCGTCAACGCATCCAGGTAAGGACGAGTCTCTGTTAAAGGACGCTCCATCGGAAAATAGCGCTGCCAAGGCACACCCCACAGCGGCAAGGTAAACCAATCTGCCCTGACCACTTCTCTGCCCCATTTACCCAACAGCATCGACGTTCCCGGCATCCAGTGTGCCAGTGCAAAAAATCCCTGCCGCTCGGCAGCGCGACGATAAAACGTATCGTCCCAAAAGTCGGTCATATCCACCACTTCGATGACCAGATCTGGCTTGTATTTCGCACCGATTTCTTTCAGCAAGCGCAAAGATAAATACGGCGACGAGGAAATCCAACCGTAATTAAAAACCTGCACCCTGGGGGTCTCTGCGCTCTGTGCAATCTGCTCCAAGCGATACGGCATGGTGTCCTGCCGACCCAGCCACATACCGTACACAAAGGAATCGCCCAGCACGACAATATTGAAATCTTCGTCGCGCACTGTGGCCGGATCAACCGCCGAGCGAATGCCATCTGCATTCAAATCATCATATTGCTCACGCGTCATGCGATGATCAGGATTGCCGACAATATTGATAGACGACCACCACTTCCCAAAAATCATCGGCACTACAATTTCCAATGCGACTACCGACAGCACCAGCATCAAAAGCAAAAATATTGCTGTAAATGAGAGATACCTTGTCAGTGAACGCGGTTTTGTCATGGCGAATTTGCACCCTGATTTACCAACTGTCCATTTATCAATTGCTTGCGATAGTAGGCATAAGCAGGCGGCAGCTGGTTGATCTGTAATTGACTGTAGGGAAGGAAGGCCAACGGCAACTCACGATAAGCCACCTGTTGAAACCCCGCCTGTTCCATCGCTTGTTGAACTAACACCGTTGCCGGCTCTTTGGGTAGTGCCAAACGCAAAATGACAGACGCATCAGATCTGGCCACAACATCCAAACCGTTCATCGCATTGAGATGCACAATGCGAGACACACCCATCTGCTCACGCAGCGCGACTTCTTGACGTGCAATCTCAGCTTTTACATCCGGCAGACCCACAAAAAAATATCTATCAATACTGACAGAGAGAAATAACAGCCAAGCCACACTCAATATCAAAATACCGCGCATCACCCGTAAAGCCCATGCGGAGTGCATAGCGCGCAATAGTGTTTCAGATCCCACGCCAAACATCACCGCCCACAGCGGCAACAAATGGCTCAAATTCCTCTCAAAGAAAACACGCTGTACCGCAAAGAGCATCAGATAAAAAACAGAAATCCCCGCAGCAATCCACAAGAATACTTTGCTGCGATCTTCAACTTTCAACAGCGATGCTGTCGCAATCATCAGCACTGGTACAGAAAAGAAAACCGCCAGATAGGACGACATTTGCATGACTGTCAGCAGCCTATTCCCTCCATCAACTGTGTTGACTGGCGAAGGTGTTGAATACTGTGTCAATAGCAAGTCGATACCATGAACAAATCCCGGTAGATCTTTCAGAATATACGGTGCAGTCAACCCGATACCCGCGATAAAACTGACGAGCCACAGTACAGGCACCCACCAGCGCCGCCACAGGTAATAACTGCCAGCAAACGCCAGGCCTGCCATCGGTATAAAACTGAACTTGCACGCAAAAGCGACACCCCAAACACTGGCAGACAGCGCCATAAGTAGCCAGCTCATTTCCCTGATGTGTATTTCCTTGCTGCGTATTTCCTTGCTGTGCATTTCCGTGCACTGTTTTACCGACAACCAGCAGGCCAGCGCCACCAACAGCATCACAAAAGATTCCGGCCTTGCATAATGCGCGTCAATGACCGCTTGCGGCACCACGGCAAAAAATACGCTCGCCCATATCGCGGCATGGGTGCCAAACAAGCGCCGCGTTAGTAAATAAATCAACCACAGCGTCAACATTTGGCACAGCAATGAAAAATACCGGTAAATCACCAGCGGTGGCGTTGAATCTGGCCACTGCGCACTCAACACCTGTTGAAAACCATACAACACCGTGTGATAGCTGGAAAAGTTGTACTGCTTCAACTGATAGAACGCGCCAGCATAATCACCGCGCCAATCGGCATGCTCCCAATTGGTATCGAGTGTGCCACTGGCATTCATGTATTTGATAACCGCTTGAGGAATTAACTCATCGGCAAAATAGCCGCGCGGATACTGATCCCAACGCAAAGCAATTGCTAACAGCAGTAGCAACAATCCAGCCACGAACAACCATGGCTGGCGAAATGCAGATTGATAAAACGCCGATCGCATTACCAATCCTTTAACACGCGCAGAAAAACAAAAACCCCGCTGCATTGCTGTAGCGGGGTTTGCATAGATATGGGGTGGCTGACGGGGCTCGAACCCGCGACAACAGGACTCACAATCCTGGACTCTACCAACTGAGCTACAGCCACCATAGTTGTTA
>CAZZNL010000141.1:0-4863 GCA_964655625.1 uncultured Pseudomonadales bacterium | reverse complement strand
CGATACAACAACACATTCGGCGCATCCAACAAAAAACGCAAATCATCGGGCGTAGTGCGGTAATGCGCTGAACGCAGCAAACCATAAATATCCACCAACAAGGCGTTATCTGCCGCCAATTGCGCCTGTGAGATTTCTTCTATCACCATTATCGGCACATCGCCCGCAACATCCTCTATTTTTGGCGACAACAACACAGGCTCTTGTGCATCCAGTAACAGCGACTGATACAGCCAGCGCGTCAATGGATCATCCTGAGCCCAACGCACCGGCGCATCCAACTGCAACGCCAGCCAGCCAGCACACTGACGATCCAGCTCGCGCAGAAAACGAAGCACAAAACCGCGACCTGTCCCCTCATAACCATCCACGGTAGTGGCAAAAATCACGCGAGGAAAGCGCGTCAATGTTGATAACAATGCCGGTAGAGGAATCACTGCAGCCTCATCCACCAGCAACACATCCACGACATCATGTGCAGCGATCTGATCTGGCGCACAGAACAACAGGCCTTCACCTGCGTGGCGAAACACACTGGCTGCTGCAGCGCGGGAAGGTGCCATCACACACACAGCCTTTCCCTCCGCAATCCATTGTCGTGCCGCAAATCCCAACAATGCTGATTTGCCAAAACCGCGATCCGCCAACAACACAGCCGTGCCGTGATGTGCAGCCAATTTGTCCAAACACTGTTGTTGACTGTGGTTGGGAACAGTATCGCGCGCCGGGGAAGCATCCGATGAAGACGCAATCCGCTGCAACGCCGTGGTCGCAGGCAATGTCCACGCCAGACCAACTTCACTTTCCTGAATATGAGCGATCAATGTTTCGTGCGAAAAACATGTCGTCAATGTACTGCGCATGCGCTGCAAAAACCGCGCTGGCAAAATATGCCAATCATGCGGATAACTGGCCAAACGCGCATAATCGGCATCCGCCGCTTCTCCCCACTGCTGCCACGGCGGCGTCAACACAATTAGCGCACCACCGGCCACCACGGTGCCTGCCACAGATGCCAATGCATCCGGCGATAATCCAGCGTGCGCGTCGATCACAACCAGGGCGTACTCACTGCCCAGCAACTGCTTCACTTTACTGATCGGCAACGTCTCTGCGCCTTCCCTCTCGCCTATCCACACACGACTGGACGCTGCCGACCACCACGTTTGCACGGCTTGCTGGCACCACGTCGCTGAACCCGACAACACCAGCAACACGCGATGGCGCGCATCTGCCGCACGTTGTAGCACCGAGGTCAGATGCGCATCGACATCATGCGCAGCTTTGTCACACACATTGTTGCAAGGAATACCGGTATCCAAAACGAGGATTGCTCCACTGAAGTCGCCGTGCATAATGGCCAGACACTCTTTGCGAGACAAGTGACGTGTTCGACAAACTGCGCACCGGTTATCACGCGGCCCGCCGCATCGGGCAAACCAGCCTGGCGCTGCAAAAAAGTGGCTGGCGCTGGCTGCAACACCGCGACACACCGCTGCCTGAGCTGGCGCGAGATACTGTCGAAAGTTTAGGTTCTACCTACATCAAACTCGGCCAGTTGATCGCCAGTTCGCCGTCATTGTTTCCCCACGATTATGTCGAAGCATTTCAACGCTGCCTGGATCAAACCACGCCACTGCCCTTCAACACCATTGAAAAAATATTAAAGCAGGAGCTCGGCCGCAGCGTGTCGCGCTTTTATCGCGACATTGACCCCACACCGCTGGCCTCCGCTTCAATTGCACAAGTGCACGCCGCACGCCTATTCAATGGCACAGACGTGGTGATCAAGGTACAAAAACCCGACGTTGAAAACATTCTGGCCACTGATTTCCAGTTCATGCAGTTCTCTGCACTTTTATTGGAAAAAATCAGCAAGAACATTCCTGAATCATCCATCACTGATATTGTGACGGAAATCAGAAACGGCATGTTGGAAGAATGTGACTTTCAACACGAAGCCGACAACATTGCACTGTACCGCCGCTTCCTTGATAACAATGCCATCACGCACGTCACCGTACCGGCGACACATCGTTCCGTTTCCACCAAACGCGTACTGACCATGGAGCGGTTTTATGGCGCATCACTGTCGGATATCGATGCCGTGCGTAAACTATCTGCAAACCCTGAGCAGGCCTTGATTGATGCGTTGAATACCTGGTTTCTCAGCCTGACCCAATGCCAGATTTATCACGCCGATTTACACGCCGGCAATGTGATGATGCTGAATGATGGTCGCATCGGTTTTATTGATTTCGGCATTGTCGGTCGCATTTCACCAGACACCTGGGCTTCGTTGTTATCGTTGATCGCCACCGTACCCACGCGCGATTTCACTGCCATTGCCAAAGCCATGGCCGGCATCGGCGCCACCAACCGAGCGGTCAATACTGCGGCGCTGGCACGCGATCTGGAACAGCTCTATCAACAATGTGAGAGTGACCCTGGAAGCGACAGCTTCCTCAACGACATCACCCTACAGCTATCCAGCATCGGCAAACGCTACGGCATCCGCTTTCCGCGCGAGTTCACCCTGCTACTCAAACAGTTTTTGTATTTTGATCGCTATATTCGACTGCTATCACCTGATCTTGACCTGTTTGATGATGAGCGCATTTTTCTGCACGGCGCGTTGTAATTATCAAGGCTGTAATCGTGAAAAAAATTCTACTCAACACTGGCTTACTCTTACTATCCACCCTGTTTTCCTTGTTACTGTTGGAGCAGGGTTTTCGCGTGTGGCTATTCGGCGGGAAAGCATTTGATATTAGCGCCATGCGCAACAACGCTCCCATCAACAACACCAGCTTCATGATGCAATCGCCGTTTGACGACATCTACTGGGCGCTCAAACCCAACCTCAACACCAGCTTCAAACTCGCTCACCTCAGCACCAACAGCCACGGCCTCGCCGACCGAGAATACCCGCTCGCCAAACCTGCAAACAGCTATCGCATTGCTGTGCTGGGCGACTCGTACAGCATGGCATCTGGCGTAGACACCGACAAAAGTTTTCACGCACTGTTGGAAGAAAAACTCAATCAATCCGACACGCAACATTATGAAATCATCAACTTTGCCGTGGGCGGATTTGGTTTGGAACGCTACAACGCCACGCTGGATCACTTAGTACCGCCATGGCAACCCGATGCAATTTTGTTGGGCTTTTGCGCCTTCAATGATCAGGCGTCACTGCCGCCAAAAACCGGCAGCGTGCCACCCTTCCAACCGCGCATCATCAACGGTTTTTTCACTTCTTACGTTCTCGAATATATCAACCAACAGCAGGCATCGAAAAAAGCGTTCCAACAACGAGCGAGCTCTGTCTTCAAAGAAAAAGATGTGGCCTTTATCGACCGCGAATTGGGCACCATGCGCACCTTGGCTGATCGCATCAAGCCAGGCATGCCGATTCTGCTGGCTTATCTCGACAACCGCGAGCACTCCGCCAGCGACATCTCCACCATGCAGACATTGGCACAAAAACACGGCATGGCTTTTATCGATACGACGCAAGCGTTTCGTGGCACCAACATCGATGATTTCAGCATCTATTTGCTCGACACCCATCCCAATCCGCAAGCTCACACTCTATTTGCCGACGCTGTGTTTTCTGCCATACAACAGCAACAACTGTTCAACACTGCTGGACACAACATGCCATGATGCCGCTTTCGCGCCGCCGTTTTTTGCAAGCGTCACTGGCTGCGGCCGCTGTCGGCATGGGCATCAAAACTGCTGCGGCAGCACCAGCAAAGACTCCCAATATTCTTTTCATCGCACTGGATGATCTGAATGATTGGGTGAACTGTTTAGGTGGCTACCCTGGCACGGTGCACACACCCAATATCGACGCTCTGGCCGCCAGCGGCACCTTATTCACCAATGCCCATTGCGCTATTCCACTGTGCAATGCCTCGCGCACCAGCACCTTGACCGGGCTGTCGCCGCTACAAACTCAAGTGTTCTACAACTCCACGCAATGGCACAACGTGCCGAGCATGAAAAATGCCGTGCCGATTCCCAAACTGTTTCGCCATCACGGCTATCGCACCATCGGCGCGGGAAAAATTTTTCACTTTCAAGACGCATCGTCGTGGGATGACTACTGGCCAGACACACTCAGCGGTGAAGTTGCAGAGCCTATCGCTCCCGATGTTGAACACCCGCTGCGCGGCGGCACACCACTCTATAAGCTGGATACCACCTTCGACTGGGGCGCAGTGGATACGCCAGTTGAAAAAACACCGGATTACCAAACCAGTGACTGGATCATTCGCCAACTGAAAGCCCCAGTGACTCAACCTTTATTTATCGGTTACGGCATTGGTAAACCGCATCTGCCGTGGTATTTGCCCAAAGCGTATTTTGATCGCTATCCGCTGCACAGCGTGCAACTACCTGCTGTATTGCAGAGTGATCTGGACGATGTGCCAGCCGCCGGGCGCGAGCTGATCAACGAATACCTGCACAAACACGTTATTCGCAACAACTTCTGGAAAAAAGCCGTGCAAGCGTATTTGGCATCCATCACCTTTGCCGATGAGCAGTTAGGTCGTGTGATGCGCGCATTGGCAGCGTCGCCACTGGCACACAATACGCTGATCGTGCTGTGGTCTGATCACGGCTGGCATCTCGGTGAAAAATTACAGTGGCGCAAACTGACGCTGTGGCAGGAAGCAACGCATGTACCACTGATTTTCAGCGGCCCAGGCATAAAAGCTGGGCAGCGCTGCCATGCACCTGACACAAAATTTGGCGCGAGCGGGCAAAGGCCACGATGTCGTAGACGGTCAAAAAGTACGGCTCGTACTTCAGCTCGCAGATCAGTTGCAACTCGTGCTCTATTTGATGCTGCAC
>CAZZNL010000140.1:0-4871 GCA_964655625.1 uncultured Pseudomonadales bacterium | reverse complement strand
CAATTGTCACGGCGCGCAATATGGCTGAAGGTTTGGCGCACGCTACTCGCAAAACGCTGGCGGAAGCGGGCGATAAAGCCACGGCTGAAGAAAAAGAGGCTATTGAAGCTGCCTTGAGCGAAGTGGATGAAGCTGTGAAAACGGATGATAAAGATCGCATTGAAGCGGCCGCGCAAAAACTGTCCGAAGCTTCCGGTAATTTGGCGCAGAAAATGTATGCCGATGCTGCAGCACAACAGCAGGGCGATACTGCGCAAGCGAGCGGCGGTCACGACGATGTGGTCGACGCTGAATTTGAAGAAGTGAAAGACAAGTAAGCGTGTTGTAACGATAAAACGACACAGAGCGCGGCCAGTCCGCGCTTTTGTGTTAATGAAGCAGAGACAGATCACATGGCCAAACGCGATTATTACGAAGTGCTCGGTGTCAAACGTGACGCCAATGCGGATGAAATCAAAAAAGCGTATCGTCGAATTGCGATGAAGTACCATCCAGATCGCAATCCCGACAACAAAGAAGCGGAAGAAAAGTTTAAGGAAGCTGCTGAGGCCAATGAAATCCTGAGCGATGAGCAGAAACGCGCTGCATACGATCGCATGGGGCACGCCGCTTTTGAGCAGGGCGGCATGGGGGGCGGTGCCGGTGGTGCAGGCTTTGGCGATATTTTTGGTGATGTATTCGGCGATATTTTTGGTGGTGGCGGTCGCGGTCGCGCGCGCGGTGGCCCGCAACGCGGATCGGATTTGCGCTACAACCTAGAGGTGGAGCTGGAAGAGGCTGTGCATGGCACTACTACCAAGATACGCATCCCGACCTTGGTGACGTGCAAGCCCTGCGAAGGATCCGGTGCCAAACCGGGCAGTAAACCCACCACCTGCGGGACTTGCGGTGGTGCCGGCCAAGTGCGTATCCAGCAGGGCTTTTTTGCCGTGCAGCAGACCTGTCGTGCCTGCGGTGGTCGCGGCACCATCATCAGTGACCCATGCAATAGTTGCCATGGCCACGGTCGCATCGAGGAAGAGAAAACTCTGTCGGTCAAAATTCCGCCGGGGGTCGATAATGGCGATCGCATCCGTTTGGCCGGAGAAGGCGAAGGCGGTACGCTCGGCGGCCCCAGCGGTGATTTGTACGTGCAGATTGCCGTGCGTCCGCATCGAATTTTCGAGCGCGAAGGCAAGAATTTGTACTGCGAAGTGCCTATCAGCTTTGTCGATGCCGCGTTGGGGGGCGAGATTGCCGTGCCGACACTGGATGGCAAGGTGATGTTGAAAGTGCCAGAAGAGACGCAGACCGGCAAGATGTTCCGTCTGCGCGGCAAGGGTGTGGTGCCGGTGCGCGGTGGTGGTGCGGGTGACTTGATGTGCAAGGTGGTGGTGGAAACACCGGTCAAACTGAGCAAGCAGCAGAAAGAAATACTGCGGCAGTTTCAAGCGACTACCGAAGGAGCACAGCATTCGCCGCGCAAGACATCCTGGTTTGACGGCATGAAGTCCTTCTTTGATGACCACACGCGCTGAGTGTGGCGGTGCAACACACACCGTCGCTGTTTTGTCGGGCGGCAAGCGTCTATAATTCGCCCGCATTTTTTCCTTCTTTGGGAGCTGCTCTATGAAGTCACTGGTTAAAACTCTTTCTGTTGGTGCTGTTTTTGCGGTTGTTGTCGGTGCTTTTTCGGTACAGGCAGAAGACAATTCAGTGGCGGCAAACACCGCACCGGTAGGCCAGACGTGCTTGCAAGGACAGCCTTGCGCCTCCGCTGTGGCAGCCAGTTCCGGTGGCGCAGCGCGCAGCGGCGAGCAGGTCTATAACGCCTCCTGCCATACCTGCCACGCAACCGGCGCGGCCAATGCGCCCAAATTGGGTGATGCTGCGGCCTGGAACCCGCGCTTGGCGGCCAGAAATAAAGAGGGGCTGTATAAGAGTGCAGAAAACGGCTTTAACGGCATGCCGCCCAAAGGCCTGTGCATGGATTGTTCCGCCGACGAGCTGAAAGGTGCGGTGGACTATATGCTGAAAAAAATCGGCAAATAAGTCGCAGCGCATACTGTGCAGACGCCCCGTTTATCGGGGCGTTTTTGTTTGGAGTTTTTGCAGAGCAATTTTGTGCGCGGTACACGGTACGCGTGGCTGTCATGCTGGTACAGTAGAAACCTGAAGCACAGCAGGCATAACAGGAGTGTTTGATGAGCGCCATTACCAGAAACCGAGCGCCGGAGCGATTACTGGATCTGCGCAATACTTTGGATGATTTGGTGGCGGACGGTTTGATGGATCAGCGCGATGCCAATTTTTTGTCAGGCACGCCGCGTTCACGCGAAAATGCGCTGTTACATCCGCTGACATTTATCGCCAAAAGCAATTTGCAGGATCAGCAGCGCCCGGGAAAGTTGCTGGATGAAGAGCGTTTGACGCGGTGGGTGGCTGAAAAAGCCGGGCAGAGCTATTACCACATCGACCCGTTGAAGATCGATGCCAATAAAGTGACCGAGTTGATGTCTTTCGCTTTTGCGAAGCGCCACCAGATTCTGTGTGTGCAGGTCACGCCCGATGAAATTGTGGTCGCTGGTGCGCAGCCATGGATTTATGCCTGGGAGGATGATCTCAAACACACAGCGCGCAGAGAAATTAAACGCGTGGTGGTTAAGCCCAGTGATTTGTCGCGTTATACCGTCGAGTTTTACTCATTGGCAAAATCGGTTTCTGATGCGCAAGATATCGATTACGGCGGAAAAATGGGCATTGGCAATTTTGAACAGTTGCTAAAGCTGTCGGAATTGAAAGATCCAGAGGCCAATGATCAGCACATCATCAATATTGTGGATTGGATGCTGCAATATGCCTATGCACAGCGCGCCAGTGATATTCATATCGAGCCTAGACGTGAGGTGGGAAAAGTTCGCTTTCGGATTGATGGCGTATTGCACCAAGTGTATGAGCTGCCAGCGCGCGTCATGATTGCAGTGACCAGTCGCCTGAAAATTCTTGGACGCATGAATATTGCTGAAAAACGCAAGCCGCAGGATGGGCGGATCAAAACGCAAAAGCCGGATGGCAGTGAAGTGGAGTTGCGGATGTCTACGCTGCCGACAGCATTTGGCGAAAAGCTGGTGATGCGTATTTTTGATCCGGAAATTTTAGTAAAAACTTTTCCAGAACTGGGCTTGATCAATGAAGATTTGAAGCGCTGGACACAGCTGATCAATCAACCCAATGGTATTTTGTTGGTGACGGGTCCCACCGGTTCTGGTAAGACAACCACTTTGTACTCTTCGTTAAAACAAATCGCTACGCCAGAAGTGAATGTGTCAACCATTGAAGATCCTATTGAAATGGTGGAGGAAGCATTCAACCAGATGCAGGTGAATCGAGCTATCGATCTGGATTTTGCCTCTGGTGTGCGCACATTGATGCGCCAAGATCCAGACATCATCATGATTGGCGAGATTCGCGACCAGGAAACTGCAGATATGGCGGTGCAGGCAGCCATGACAGGTCACTTGGTGTTGTCGACACTGCACACCAATGATGCGCCGAGTTCGGTGTCGCGTTTATTGGATCTCGGAGTGCCGTCTTATTTATTGCGTTCGGTGTTGTTGGGCGTGATGGCGCAGCGTTTGGTGCGGCGTCTGTGTGTGCACTGCAAAGAAGAAACAGAAGTCAGTGAAGAAGCCTGGAAAGCGTTGACCGCGCCGTGGAAAGTGGCTGCGCCTACCAAAGCTTACAAGCCTGTGGGTTGTCTGGAATGTCGCAACACAGGCTATCGCGGTCGAGAAGGTATTTACGAAATTTTGTTGTTTACCGATGCAACCAAAGCGCTGCTGGGCGATACCGTGGACATCAACCAATTGCGCCAGCTCGCGATGCGTGAAGGGATGCGTACTTTGCGGCTCTCTGGTGCGCAGAAAGTCGCGGCCGGTCTGACCACGGTTGAAGAAGTGATGCGTGTCGCACCGGCTTTGGATAGGTTTCAGGGATGAGACAACTGTTGCCATTGCCAAGCCATTTACAGGGTGATTTTATTGTCCTGCAAGACAGGTTTTTGTCTGCAGCAGATGATGAGGGAAGGGCTTGGTTTTTTGATAAAAAGAATGATCAAGGTTTTTTTGAAAATTTGGCCAGGGTATGGCTGGGCAGCGAATATTTTTTTGAAGTCTGCTGCAGAAAGCCAGCTAATTTTATGGCGCTGTTTTCGATGTCTGCGGTTAGCAGTGTCGATGAACAGCCCACGGTATTTTCATTGGAACAAGCGTTACAGGGTTTCTTGGCTGGTGTAGACACTGAAGAAACCGTGATGCGGGTGCTGCGTGAGTTTCGCCAGCAACAAATGTTGCGCATTATATGGCGCGATATCACCCGGTTGGCGTCTACGCTGGAAACTACAGCGGCGCTGACTGCTTTGGCAGATGTCTGTATTGCTGCCAGTGTGGATTTTCTTTATCCGCGCCTGTGTGTGGAATTGGGTGTGCCGCACGGTGCTGATACGCATACGCCACAATCTTTTTTGGTGTTGGCGATGGGCAAGATGGGCGCTTTTGAGCTGAACCTATCTTCCGACATCGATTTGATTTTTGCTTACGATGAAAGCGGTGAGACACAGGGTGTTACAACGCCTATATCCAACCGCGATTTTTTTATGCGTTTGGGGCAAAAGCTGATTCGTTTGTTAGATCAAAAAACAGTTGATGGTTTTGTATTTCGTGTAGACATGCGCTTGCGACCCTATGGGGATAGTGGTGCGTTGGTGCTGAACTACGATGCCATGGAGCAGTATTACCAGCAGCAGGGTCGCGACTGGGAGCGCTACGCCATGATCAAGGCGCGCTTGGTGTATGGCGATAAGCAGCAGGCTGCTCCGCTGTTGGATATGTTGC
>CAZZNL010000139.1:0-4923 GCA_964655625.1 uncultured Pseudomonadales bacterium | reverse complement strand
CCGCTGGGCGCGTTAGACCGCAACAAGCGTTGCAATTGTTCGGCGCGCTGTGTTCGCTGTCGGCACTGTTGGTGCTGCTCACCAATGCACTAACCATCAAACTCGCTGTTGCTGCGCTGGCATTGGCAGCAATCTACCCCTACTGCAAACGCCACACCCACATGCCACAAATCGTGTTGGGCGCCGCCTTCGGCTGGTCTATACCCATGGCGTGGGCTGCGGAAAAAAATGGCATGGCACCACAAATCTGGTTGGTGTTTGCCACCGCACTGTTATGGACGTTGGTGTACGACACGTTCTACGCCATGGTGGATCGCGATGACGATCTAAAAATTGGCATACGCTCCACCGCCATTTTGTTTGGCGATGCCGATCGCGTTATCACCGGCGTATTACAAGCACTCGTGGTTCTCGGCTTGTTGTTGATCGGCAAACGTTTTCACCTGCTGTGGCCTTATTACATCAGTGTTGCCGTGAGCAGTGGTTTATTTGTGTGGCAACAGCATTTGATTCGCGAACGCCAACCCGAACAATGCTTTCGCGCTTTCCTCAACAATCACTGGGTTGGCATGGTGATTTTTTTAGGCATCGCTTTCAGTTACGCATTGCCCACCAGCGGCTAGCACATCAGATCACGCGCTCATTGCCGCCGTCTACCGGCACTTGTGCGCCGGTGGTACAAGCAAAATTATCACTGCACAAGGCCAATATCGTCTGCGCCACTTGTGCTGACGTCACTTCGCGTTTCAGCACATTGGCCGTTTTGTAATCTTGCACACTCAGACCATAAGCTGCTGCGCGCGTTTGCAAGGTTTTTTCATCCCAGATAGCAGTATCAAACACCGCGTTGGGATGCACCGCATTGATGCGAATACCGTACCGCCCCCATTCCAGTGCCGTTACACGCACCATTTGCGTCAGTGCTGCTTTGGCACTCGAATACGCCAATGCACCAGGCCCCGGCGCCGGTACATTTTTGGATGCCACAACCACCACAGCTGGCGCCACGCCCTCCCGCAAAAACGGCAAGCAGTCGCGCAGCAGCAAGGCATGCGCTGAAAAATTCAAATCCAGTGATTTTTGCAACACCGCTTCATCCAAATTTTCCAACAGCACCGACGCCGGAAAATTACCGGCGTTGCTGATCACCAGATCAATACCACCCCACTGCTGTATCGCTGTGTGAATCGCGGCCATGCGCTGTTGTGCATTGGTCACATCGCACGATACCCCTTGCACACTGGCAGCAGAAAACAATGAACTGACAGCGGGATTGATATCCAGCGCCAATACACAAGCGCCCTGCTGCTGCAACAATTCCACACAAGCTCTGCCGATGCCAGATGCAGCGCCCGTCACCAGGGCCACCTTGCCCTCCAACAATGGTGCCGCCGTTGGCGACTTCAATTTCGCCTGCTCCAACTCCCAGTATTCCAGATCAAAAATATCTTTCTCCGGCAATGCCTGCCAACCGCCTAGCGCTTCTGCCCACTGCACCGCGCGCCGTGTATGGGTGGCGATATCGCGCACAACGCGCAAACGCTTTTCATTGAATGCCGCGTACAACATGCCGCGATTTTTCCACACACCCACACGCGGCGCGGTATCCAAGCAAGTCAAATGGTCTGTGCCATTGCGCTCAAAATACGTTGCATACGCGGTAGAAAAATCCTGCAATGCAGCAGGTATGTCACCATCAATCACCATCGCCGTGCGTTTGGTATGCAAGACATGATCCGGCGTCAACGGGCCGCGTGTTGCCACGCACTGAATATGATCCAGCGCACTGTAACCCACGGCTTCATCGCTGATATCCCACTGCACTAACATAGGTTTACCCGCCAAGGTCGATAGCTGTTTGCGCAGCGCAGCGACTTCCCGATAATTTTCATCGGCCACTTGGCACGACGATTTTTTTGCATTCGACCATACTGCTTGTGTTTGCAAATATCTTTCGGCTGTATCCACCAATGCAATCATATTTTCGTAGCTGGTGCGCGCATCGTCAGCGAAAGTGAACACGCCGTGATGCAACAAAATAATGCCCTTGAGTTTTTTCCAGTCAACGTTTGCTGTCGCCTGTCGCACTTGCTGTGCCAAAACAAAGCCCGGCATCACATACGGCAGTATCAACACCTCATCGCCGTACAACTCACGCAACACCGTTTCACCATCGGGTGTATTGCTAATGGCAACCACAGCATCGGCGTGGGTGTGATCGACAAAACGCAAAGGCATGATGGCATGCAATATCGCTTCCACCGATGGTGTGGGTGCTGCGGGATGCGTGCAGGCCGCTTTCAGCTCACGCATCATGTCACTGTCTGACAACGCCGCGAGATCCGCCAACTTTTGCAAGGTGTGCAAACGCGTGGGCGCAAAGCCGCCCGCCTTGATCGTGGCGAGATCCCACCCGGAACCTTTGATGTAAAGAATATCTTCTTCATCGCCCACGATATTGCGCACGCGCGCTTTTACCGAGGTATTGCCACCGCCGTGCAATACCAGCGAAGGCTCTAGCCCCAATAGCTGCGAGGTATACACGCGCAACAACAATACATCTTCTCCACATGCTGCGGCTTCGCTGTCATTCCACGCACTGTGCATTGTGTTTTTCTCTCATCGGCAAACGGCGTGCAAGGATAACCTGCCCGTATAATGCACTTCTAATTTTTGTTTTGAGGCTATTCCCATGCAGCGTCCCAGCGGCCGTCAACCCCATCAGCTGCGCCCTGTGCGCATTACGCGTCACTACACACGCCACGCCGAGGGTTCCGTGCTAGTGGAATTTGGTGACACCAAGGTGATTTGCACCGCCAGCGTAACCGCCGGCGTGCCGCGCTTTATGAAAGGCGAAGGGCGCGGCTGGGTCACCGCAGAATACGGCATGCTGCCGCGCTCCACCGGCAGCCGCATGGATCGCGAAGCGGCACGCGGCAAACAGGGCGGACGCACGGTAGAAATTCAGCGCTTGATCGGTCGCTCATTGCGTGCAGCCATCGATATGAAAGCATTGGGTGAAAATACCATCGTTATCGATTGCGATGTGATACAGGCCGATGGCGGTACACGCACCGCATCCATTACCGGCGCCTGCGTGGCCCTCGTCGATGCCATTCGTTATATGCAGCGCAACAGAATGATTAGCGGCGACCCGCTCACACGCATGATCGCCTCCGTGTCTGTCGGCATTTATCAAGGCCAGCCGGTGCTGGATCTCGACTATCCCGAAGATTCCAGTGCAGAAACAGATATGAATGTGGTGATGGGTGAAGACGGGGGCTTTATTGAAATTCAAGGCACTGCCGAAGGACAGCCGTTCAGCGAAACCGAATTCCAATCCATGCTGAGTTTGGCAAAGTCAGGCATCGCTGAACTGATCGCCGCGCAAAAAACTGCGCTGGCTCAATAGAGTTCGATGTCGTAATCAATCATGACCGGAATGTGGCTGGAGAAGACGCGGTTGCGACAGTAGCGCACCGTTTGGATGTAGGGCGCGAAATCTGGTGATACCACTTGTGTGTCTACGCGCCACCCAGCAGCTTCTCCCACATTCCCCGCCGGCCACCAGCTAAAAACATTGCGCTCATCGCTGACAGCGCGCAGCGTATCCACATAGCCGATGTCGTTGTACAAGCTATTGAGCCACTCGCGCTCAAAGGGCAAAAAACCGGGCGTCGCCTGTTGTGCTTCCCAATCTTGCACATCGATTTTCTGGTGCACCATCTGCCAGTTACAGCACAAGATATAACGCCGCCGCTTATTGCTGATTTTGCGCAGATGCGCCTGCAGACAATCCAGGTAGCGCATGCGCGCTTCCAGCGCTACCGGATCGGCAGAAGCCGGTGGCACCAGCAGCGACACCACACTCAACTGTTCGAAATCGGCGCGCACATACGTGCCATCCAAATCGACATGCGGGTCATAACCAAAACCCTGAATCACCGCTCTCGGCAGCTGGCGCGTATAAATCGCCACACCGCGCGCACCGTCAGCACGATCACAAAAATACGCGTGATAGCCTGCGGGAAAATAACGAGCGCCCAAGCGGTCTTCGCTGCTGCGCAGATCCTGCAGGCAGATAACATCGGCCTGTTTTTGCTCCAACCAAGCAAATAAACCGCGATCCGCTGCCTGCTCGATACCGTCTACACTCAAACTGATAATGCGCATGCTGTCTCTCCGCTACCGCCTGTTGCTATCATTCGCGACAGCAACCCTGTCAGCGGCGCGCATGCTGCGCTGCTTTTTTGGAATCTTCAACCCAGGCTTACCCATGCATTCCTATCAACAACAATTTATTCAATTGGCTCTGGCTTACGACGCACTGCGTTTTGGCTCGTTTACGCTCAAGTCTGGCCGCACCAGCCCGTACTTTTTTAACGCCGGACAATTTCATACCGGTCAAGCACTGGCGCAACTGGGTCACTGCTATGCCGCCGCGCTGGTGGCGTCTGGTATCGAATTCGACATGCTGTTCGGCCCCGCCTACAAAGGTATTCCACTGGTCAGCAGTATTGCCATTGCCCTGGCGCGCGATTTTGGTCGCGATGTGCCGTGGTGTTTCAATCGCAAAGAAGCCAAAGATCATGGCGAAGGCGGCACCTTGGTCGGAGCGCCGCTGCAGGGCAGGGTGGTGATCGTCGATGATGTCATCACGGCCGGTACCGCTATCGGCGAAGTGATGCAATTATTTGGTCATTACCCACAAGCCACAGCCAGCGCAGTACTGATCGGCCTAGATCGCCAAGAGCGTGGACAAAACGGCACACTGTCTGCCACCCAGGACGTCAGCCAGCGCTTTGCTATCCCCGTGCTGCGCGTACTGGGGCTGGACGACCTGATCAACTTTCTACAACAGCAACACAACCAGCCCGAGACGCTGGCCGCCATCCTGCAATACCGCCAGCAATACGGCGTCAA
>CAZZNL010000138.1:0-4966 GCA_964655625.1 uncultured Pseudomonadales bacterium | reverse complement strand
GGCGGTGTCCTAGGCCTCTAGACGAAGGGGACGCATAGGTCTCCGTTTGGAGAGCGCGCATTTTATGGAGCGAAAACAGATGCGTCAAGGATTTTTAACAACATCTTTTGCTGGCACAAAATGCACGCACGCCATTAGAGATTTTTGCCGATAAAGTCATCGGTGTATTTCTTTTGCCGCGCCGCCAGTTGTTCCGGAGACTCCACAACAACCACTTCATCAGGTGCAATCCGGAATAGCGGTTGACCTTTCTTGATGATCGCACCATCCGTATCGACCAGTACGGCTGTCACCGTACCTGCAAACGGTGCATGTACCTTGTTGAACATCTTCATGACTTCAACAATGTACAGCACATCGCCTTTGTTAAAGTGTGTGCCGACTTCCAGATACTTTGGTGTGCCAGGTGCTTCACGCGGATAGAACATGCCGCCAGAGGCAGCCAGAATTTCATCGGACTTGGCCGCTGGTGGTGGCACCAGTACTTTGGCCATTTTTTCTTGCAGTTCTCTGTCATTGAGATGTTCGGGAATATTGATCGACAGATCTGCATTCACTGACAGCGCAAAAAATCCTGCTTTATCGGCAATGTAAGGCAACAGATTGAGAATTTCACACCCGGCTTGATAGCCACAGTGTGCCGCTTGCACAGCAGGCCATTCTTTTTTGGTAATGCCTTTGGGAGCTTCTGCTGCTGCGAGAAGCGTTTGCAGCTCAGTCCAGGAAGGGTTGCCCAGTTTTTTGTCCAGCGTGGCGTAGAAGCTCACGGCATCCTGCAAGACTTCGTTGTCGTGATCCCAGATAACATAGGAAGCAGGTGCTTTGTCTTGTGCTTCCATGTTCAAGTAATGATAAGTATCAGCCAGAATTTTGACTGGGTTTTCCAGCCAGATGACTTTGCCTTTTGTAATTTTGAAATGCAGTTTATTCAGGCTGAGCCAGCCGGACAAAACGTGAGCATTGCCTAACAAAGGCACAAATACGCGATCAAACAGGGTAACTTTGCGATCAATCACCGCAGCCATGGCTTGTTGAGCATCGCCGCTGATGCTGGCGAGTGCCTGTTTGCGCACGGCCTTCCATGCATAGGACAGATCGATTTGATTGGCTTGCTCCTTGAGTGTGCCTACCAAGGTCAAATAAGGCACGATAAAGCGTGTGGTCGGGCGCGCATTGATATTGTTGCCAATAAACCAATTGACCAAGCCGTAGTGAAAATCCAAATTGGTGGCGAGATCTTTGCCGCGCAGCACGGTGCAGCGCAATGTTTCACTCATCAATTGGTAAGTGGACATTCTGTCTCTGCCAGTGGTGAGCAGTAGCGCGATGTTGGAATCGTAAGCGCCGGCCAAGGTGTACTTCATGAATACATCAGTGTCCGGATTGTGCATGGAGATACCTTGGTCGTCGCGAATTTCGCCATCGATAGGATCAGACCATTTGGTGATAACGCCGCCTGCATGTGGTTGTAGTGCATCGTTGGTGGCATTGAGTCGTGCTTCGACCGAGGCCAACTCGCGCACAGCGCGTGTTGGCTTTGGCAGGCGTTTGCCATGACGAGCCAGCAATACCATGACATTAACCAGTGAAGTCACGGTGAATTTTTCAGCGGCGTTGTCTGGATTGGTGAAGGTGAGGGCATAGCACAATTCTGTGACGCGATGTTCAACCTGAATGCGTGTATTCATTTCCATGAAATAGTGGCGTTCACCATCGACAATACATTCGAAAGTGGCGACAGAATTTAATTTTACCGCTTGGCCGAAACGCACAGCCTCATCTTCCATTTTTTCTAAAATGACGATGTCTCGCTCCAGTTGAGCGGCTTCGGCTTTCTTGCCTTTGGTCTTGGCTTCTGCTTGTGCATTGACCAGGTCTTCGTGAATAACGGAAACTTCTAGCAGTTTCTGTTCGTGCATTTGCAATGAACAGTCGCGACCACCCATGGTGATGCACCAGTCGCCGTTGCCGACTACTTGGATTTCTTGGTGACGTGTTGTTTCGATGTTCATTTCAATCAACACGTTTTTGTTGTCGCCAATGCCGTTGCACTTCACTTCGGCGAGCACTTCGCGAACCAGTGCCGGTGTCACAGCAGCTGCTTGTTTGATTTGCTCTTCCTTGCTGCCTTTGTAAGATGAGGGAGCATTCAAAATGCGCTGGCCTTTGCCGCCGCCGCCAGAAATGGCTTTAAGACGGAAACGGTTGTTAGGATTTTCACTAAAAATACGCAGCATTTCTTTGTGCAGGGTTTCGCCTAGGTCATCCACGGTAATGACGTCGACACGCGCTTTATACGAGGCGGTCAACACCGCTTCGGCTTTCTCTTCCAGAGTTTTGAGCTTGTCGAGTTTGACGTCGAGCTTGAACTCCTTAACGATTTTAGCGAGGCCAGCTTCATTTTTGGCTTTGGCCAACAGTGCCAGTGTGGTGCCATTATTGACGCCAGGCGTGACAGATACGCCCGCTGCCAGTGCTGTGCGTTTGGCTTCGTCTTTCAAACCAGCAGCACTTTGGGTAAAGGAACCGGGGCCGATAAAAATCAGACCGGCTTCTTCCATGGCAGATACCATTTCGGCATCTTCAGACATAAAGCCGTAGCCAGCAAAAATACTGTTGTAACCGTTTTCATGCGCGATGCTGACAATTTGCTGGATGCGCTGGTGGCGCTCTTCTTTGTTGGCACCGGTGTAGTCTGGCACGCGATGCACGCGAGAGGGGTCGGTCAGTTTGCGCAGCTCTGGAGCCAGCGCATTGGTGTAAGTGATAGAGTCTTTTTCAGACAAGAGTATGCCGTAGCCGTGAATGCCCATTTCATCAAACACGTCCATGGCTTCCTTGCGGATAGGGCCACGGCAGATGATGAGTGGCTTCATGTCGCGACAGTCAAAACTGCGCACCCAAGCGGAAGCGTGTTGATCGAGACGGCGCTCGCTGTGAATCAAAGGGTTGTTGATGTAATTCTGTTTACTGCCCACGTTGTAAACCTCAAAAAAATAGAAAAAATGATCAAAAGAATTCGCGCTGGATGTCAGACAGTGGTGATGGCTTATAGCTGCGCAGATGCAGCTCAAGATTTAGGGCAATTTCTTTGCGCAAATCCGATGGCATGACAATGGATGAAATGGATCCCAGCGATAAAGCTTCATTGGGGTTCATCAGTTCGCGCTCATAGCGTTGAGCGAGTAGCGCTTCTTCCTGCTTGCCCCAAATGGCCGCAGCATTGGGATCTTTGGCTGCGCGCGCTTTTACTTCGGCACGAATTTTGCGCAATTCATCTTTGTAAACGAATTCGACACCGGCAGGCCCCATAACGGCCAGGCGCGTGGTTGGCAGTGCAATGACATGATCCGCGCCGGTGGGGTAATTGTTGTAAGAGGCGTAAGCGCCGCCAAAAGCGTTGCGAATGATGACCAGAAAACGCGGTGTGCGCAGATCAATAATGGCATCCAGCATAGCGCGGCCGGCTTGCACGATACCGCCAGTTTCTTGCTCGCGGCCGGGTAAAAATCCTGTGGTGTCTTCCATGAAAATTACTGGAATGTTGTACAGGTTACAGAAGCGGATAAAGCGCGCATTTTTGTAAGCGGCGGCAATATCAATTTGGCCAGACGCGACAGCAGAGTTGTTGGCAACAAAGCCGGCCACATGCCCGCCGACACGACCCAGCGCACAAATCGTATTGCGCGCACGTTCAGGCTGGATTTCAAAGAAATCACCGTGATCGCAAATCTGTTGGATGATGATGGAAATATCGAGCGGCGTATTAAAACCGCTGGGGGAGTTGAAGGCTTTTTTCAACAGGATGTCGACGTCCCAGGTTTTGCGCACTACCGGATCGCTGGTAGCGCGGAACGGTGCCATGCTCTCATTGTTGGCGGGCAGATAATCGAGCAGTTCGCGCACCAGATACAGGGCGCTAGCTTCGTCTTGCACCACAAAATCGGTAACACCAGACTGTGAGTGCACATTGGGGCCGCCCAGTTCATCGGGCGTCACATCTTCACCCAAAACAGATTTGACGACACCGGGGCCCGTCAAGCCAAAGAAGGTTTCGTTGGGTTGGATGACAAAACTGCCTTGACGCGGCAGATAGGAGCCGCCGCCGGCGTTGAAGCCG
This sequence comes from uncultured Pseudomonadales bacterium, assembly GCA_964655625.1. Lineage (GTDB taxonomy): Bacteria > Pseudomonadota > Gammaproteobacteria > Pseudomonadales > UBA7239 > UBA7239. Next base: position 846 of record CAZZNL010000138.1, on the reverse strand, counting down.
AACATACACATCAAGGAGGGGACGCGACCGCTGATTTTGCGCAGTGCGGTAAAGGCTTCGGCGTAGCCGTCGAGGCCGCCTACACCTGCGGGCACATACGCACCGGCGGAGTCATTCATGCCGACTAACGGGATGCCCAATTTGCCGGCCAGCGTGAACAGGCGCGCCAGTTTCTCGCCGTTGGTGGCATCCATAGAGCCGGCGCGAACGGTGAAGTCGTGTCCGTACACCGCCACATCACGACCCTTAATTTTTACAATGGCGGTGACGAGGCTTGCACCGTCGAGATTGGGGCCCCAGTTCTGGTACAGCACGTTCGGTTCGGAATCGTGATCCGCCAGGACTTGGATGCGCTCCCACACGGTCATGCGGTTTTTCAAATGCTGACGCTGGGTATTGCTCACACCCGCTGCCAAGCGTGGGCGTTGAATCAAATCATGGCCGGTTTTGAGTGACGCTTCATAGAGGCCTGGCTCATAGCCGTACTGGCCGGGAATTTTGAAAGCCACTTCATCGGCTTGGGCAAATGGATTTTTCAGAGAGGGCGTAACAGCAGGTGTTTTGCTCATGGGCAGGCTCGGTTTATGGCTGGGAATACGTAGATAAAAGACGCGGAACGATACTTTTTCACTGAGAGTGAGTCAATGCAAAAGGGGTGGCTGACAGGGCGCAATGTCTGTTTACTCAGGCTTGGGTTTGTGACTGATGCTAGGCACTGAGGGGAATATCAAGATGGCGCATCTCGGTGAGGCCAAAATGCTGTAGGGCGCGTTGAAAGTTGTAATCGCCTGCATGGTCAAGACGAGTAAATAGAGCCACATGGGTCGCGCGTGTATTGTCAGAGAA
>CAZZNL010000137.1:0-5047 GCA_964655625.1 uncultured Pseudomonadales bacterium | reverse complement strand
GCATTGGAGATTGGACAGCTGGTGGGTATCGGTGTCCAGGTTGGCTTGGTGGTTGGTGGCGGCAACTTGTTCCGTGGTGCAGCACTGTCGGCTGCGGGACTGGATCGTGTGACCGGTGATCATATGGGTATGTTGGCGACGGTCATGAACGGTTTGGCGCTGCGCGATGCGCTGGAGCGCAGCAATATCCAAAGCCATGTGATGTCTTCTATCCCGATGAGTGGCATCGTCGAGCACTACGATCGTCGGCGCGCCATCCGCTATTTGGAACAGGGCGAAGTGGTTATTTTCGCAGCGGGAACGGGTAATCCATTTTTCACCACGGATTCTGCCGCTTGTTTGCGCGGCATAGAAGTCAATGCAGAGTTGGTTTTGAAGGCCACCAAGGTGGATGGCGTTTACGATGCCGATCCATTGAAAAACCCGTCGGCCAAAATGTATGAGCGGCTGACGTACGATGAAGCACTGGACAAGAAACTGGGTGTGATGGATCTGACGGCGATCTGCCTCTGTCGAGAACACAAAATGCCAGTGCGCGTGTTTCGCATGTCGAAGGCTGGTGCGTTGTTGAATATTGTTGTCGGCGGTAACGAAGGCACTCTGATGATCGAAGAAGGTATGTGAGTATGATGAATGAAATTAAAACGGAAGCAGAACAACGGATGAAAAAAAGCCTTGAGGCTTTGGCGCATGCGTTTAATCGCATTCGCACAGGGCGTGCGCATCCCAGTATTCTGGAAGGCATCGTGGTGAATTACTACGGGGCGGACACGCCGTTGCAACAACTGGCCAATATCAATGTTGAGGATTCGCGCACGCTTGCAATTACGCCATGGGAGAAGGCTGTGGTGCCTGCGATCGAGAAAGCCATCATGACGTCGGATCTCGGTTTGAATCCCAATACGGCAGGTACAGTGATTCGGATTCCGATGCCGGCACTAACAGAAGAAACGCGCAAGAATTTTATTAAACATGCCAAAGCTGAAGCGGAAACTGCGCGGGTGTCGATTCGTAATATTCGTCGCGACGCCAATAATCAGTTAAAAGATTTGTTGAAAGACAAAGCCATCAGTGAGGATGATGAGCGCCGTGCGCAAGATGACGTGCAGAAGTTGACGGATCGTTATATTGCAGAGGCTGATAAGGCGTTTGCAGCTAAAGAACGAGACTTGATGGAAATCTAAAAGTCGAGCGGGTTGTGGATATGGCGACTTCTGTTACTGCTGCGGCGTTGAAGCATGTTGCGTTGATCATGGATGGCAATAATCGTTGGGCTAAACAGCGCGGCTTGCCGGGAGTAGCAGGGCACAAACGCGGTGTTGAACGTGTTCGCGATGTACTGAATGCAGCAAAAAAAGCGGATGTTGCCTGTGTGACTGTCTTTGCTTTCAGCTCGGAAAACTGGCAGCGCCCCACCATGGAGGTTGATGCCTTGATGACCTTGTTTTCTTCCTACCTTACCAATGAGCAGAGGAAAATGAAGGAAGAAGGCGTGAGCTTGCGAGTGATCGGTGATCGCACACGGTTTTCACCCAAGTTGCTCAAGTTGATTCAGGAAGCGGAAGCCAACACCGCCGGAGGTGATCGCGTGTTGGCTATCGCAGCAGATTACGGTGGTCGTTGGGATATCACAAATACCGCCAGAAAATTGGCAGAGGCGTGCGTGCGCGGTGAATTGTCACCTGCGGCCATTGATGAAGAGCTGGTCAATAAAACCATGAGTCTCGGCGATTTGCCGCCTGTTGATTTGTTGATACGCACTGGTGGTGAAAAACGCATCAGTAATTTCCTGTTGTGGCATGCCGCGTATGCGGAATTGTATTTTTCTGATTTGTTTTGGCCTGATTTTGACGAAAATGCGATGCAGGCAGCTATTGCCGATTTTTATACGCGGCAGCGCCGTTTTGGCTTGTCTGGTGATCAGGTAAATTCTCGTGCTTAAGACGCGTGTTATAACGGCCTGTGTTTTAGTGGCTGTGTTGGCGCTGACGCTGTTGGTGCTGCCGTTTGCGTTTTTCGCATTATTGATTTCAGCGGTATTTGTTGTGGCGGCAGGTGAGTGGGCGAATATGTCTGGCTTGCAACAGCGCTGGCAGCAGATCATTTATGCCGGCGTGATAGCTGCGGTTATGGCTGTATTGTTCGCGCTGGGTATTTATCGCTCAACACTGGCATTGGCTGTGGTGCTGTCGACAGGTGTTGCGGGGTGGTTTTGGGCCTGGCAAGCAGTGAAAAACTATCCGCAGCAAAAGTGGTGGAATGAACGCCCTACGTTGTTATTGGCAGGGTTTTGGTTGTTGCTGCCTGCGTGGATGGGGGTGCTCTATTTACAGTCCAAAGTGGCGTATAGCGGTTTGCTCTGGTGGGTTATCGCCATTATCGCTACTGCAGATATTGGTGCGTATTTTGCGGGCCGTCGTTTTGGTCGCCACAAGTTAGCGGTGCAGGTTAGCCCTGGTAAAACATGGGAAGGCTTTTGGGGTGGGTTGGCCGCTAACGGCGCACTGTCCATTATCGTCACAGCGGTTGCTGATTTTAGTATGTGGCAGTCCATTGGAGTGGTGGTACTGGTGCTGCTGACCTCGTGTGCGTCCGTGTTGGGTGATTTGTTGGAAAGCATGGCTAAACGCGAGCGCGGTATCAAAGATAGTAGCCAGCTCTTGCCCGGGCATGGTGGGATATTGGATCGCATCGATGGCTGGACGGCAGCGATTCCGTTATTTACGTTGATGTATATTTTTGGCGCGATGTGGTGGCATTGATGCAAGCTATTACCGTGCTGGGCTCTACGGGATCCATAGGCGTAAATACGTTGGATGTCGTGGCGCGTCATCCAGACCGTTACCAAGTTTTTGCGCTGACTGCACATAGTCAGATAGATGCATTGTTTGAGCAGTGTGTGAATTTTGCGCCGCGTTATGCAGTGGTTGCTGAACCCGAGCAGGCCGATAAATTAGCTGTGCGCCTGCGCGCAGCGGGGTTGTCAACCGAAGTGTTGGCAGGTGTTGATGGCTTGGTTTTTGTTGCGGCACACAGAGATGCCGATGTTGTTATGGCGGCCATTGTTGGCTTTGCGGGTTTGGTGCCAACGCTGGCAGCGGCAAAAGCTGGCAAAAGAGTGTTGCTGGCTAATAAAGAAGCCTTGGTTTGTGCAGGTGATTTATTCATGCGTACGGCGCGTGAAGCGGGTGCTTGCTTGCTGCCGATAGACAGCGAACACAATGCTATCTTCCAGTGTTTGCCGTATAACAAGCCGTTGCATGAAGCGGGTGTCAGCCGACTTGTGCTCACGGCATCGGGTGGGCCGTTCAGAGAATGGTCTGCTGAGGCAATGCAGGCGGCAACACCTCAACAGGCTTGTGCGCATCCCAATTGGAGTATGGGGCAGAAAATTTCTGTAGATTCCGCCACGATGATGAACAAGGGCTTGGAGTTGATAGAGGCCTGTTGGTTGTTTGATGTCTCGCAGGATCAGGTGGATATTCTGGTGCATCCGCAGAGCATTGTGCATTCCATGGTGCAGTACGCCGATGGTTCTACGCTAGTGCAAATGGGTAATCCGGATATGCGCACGCCGATTGCTTACGGACTTGCGTGGCCGGAACGTATAGAGTCGGGTGTTGCGCGCTTGGATTTGACGGCGGTGGCGCAGCTCAACTTTTTTGCACCGGATGAGCAGCGTTTTCCCGCTCTGCGTTTAGCGCGTGCTGTTTTGCAACAAGGAGGCACGGCTCCTGTTGTGTTGAACGCAGCAAATGAAGTGGCTGTCGCCGCATTTTTGGCCAATAAGCTGTCTTTTACCGGTATTGCCCAGATTGTCGAAAGTGTGCTGAACCGTGTGCCTGCAGGCCTTGCACCACAGGATATGGACAGTTTGATGGCGGTGGATGCAGAAGCTAGGCGAGTGACGGAGCAGGAGATTGTGTGTCATGCCTGATGCTTTGATTCAATCCGTGCTGGACGGTCTGTGGTCTGCTGCTGCCTTTGCAGTGGCTATCGTGGTGTTGGTGGCTGTGCACGAGTTTGGGCATTTCTGGGTGGCCAGAAAACTGGGTGTCAAAGTACTGCGGTTTTCTATTGGTTTTGGAAAGCCCTTGTGGCGCTGGCAGGATAGTACGGGTTGTGAATATGTCGTGGCAGCGATTCCATTGGGTGGCTACGTCAAAATGCTGGACGAGCGTGAAGCGCCGGTAGCAGAGGCTGATTTGCCGCACAGTTTTGGACGTCAATCAGTATGGAAGCGTTGCGCCATCGTATTTGCCGGACCGTTGGCTAATTTTTTGTTGGCACTGGTTTTATTTTGGGGATTATTCTTGCTGCCGCAGCAAGACTTGGTTCCTGTAATAGGTAAGGTGGTGCCGAACTCATTGGCCGCACAAGCGGGTGCGCAGCCAGAGCAGGAAATCTTGGCAGTGGATAATATTCCCACCGCCACGCGCACACAGGTTTTTGAAGCCTTGCTCCGGCGCATAGGAGACACCGGGGACTTGGCGCTAACGGTGCGCCAACCGGGTGAGTCTGTCACCTATGAATTACTGGTGGACTTGCAGCATTGGTTGGCTGGCGCGGATATGCCTGATCCTGTGGCGGACTTGGGCATACAGTTTTACTTTCCACCGTTTGTCCAAGTGAAAGCAGTGGTGGCTGGTGGTCGGGCAGCCGAGGCGGGACTGCAGGCGGGTGACATCATTGAAAAAATAGACGGCGTGGCGATAGCTGATCTTGATACTTGGTTGGCTGAAGTGCGCGGTCGACCGGAGCAGCGTTTAGTGTTGGGCGTGCGGCGAGATGGCGGTTTGCAGGATATCGCGGTAACACCAGCACGAATTATCGACCCACAAGGGGCAACTATTGGTCAGATTGGTGTGCAAATCGGGTCTCCGCCGCTGAATGAACGCTATTTGCGCAAACGCCAGTATTCAGTGTCCCAAGCGCTGTGGCAGGGCGTAACAGAAACTGCCCATCAGTCTCAACTCTTGCTGCACACTTTACAGAAGCTGGTGATGGGCTATCTGTCGCCAAAAAACTTGAGCGGACCCCTTGGCAT
>CAZZNL010000136.1:2040-5048 GCA_964655625.1 uncultured Pseudomonadales bacterium | reverse complement strand
TCACAAGACCACCCCTTTCCTTTCCAGTTATATTCGACTGATATGTCATTTTCTTATCCAGGTTTTATTGCTCTGCCGACTCTTGTAGCTGTAGCGTTTTAGGGCGCTCCAACCACTGATCCGGGCCATTAGGCACAATTTCTTTCAAATCTATGCGTCCATTGTCAATGTGATAAATCTTTCCATGATTGCGCCCCATGTAGTTACCTACCTGAACTTTATGAATATTGGCTGTGCCATCATCAACCAATCCCCATATCTCGCCATCTTTCTCGACCGTGCCGACCATAGTGATCGCACCGATATTAAACTGCTCCAAATACTCTTTGGGACGCAATTCGTCGGGTTTAACAATCGCACCACCCGTGACTTGATCTCCTTTCACCTCAATTTCTATCAATGCTTGAGGCTTCTCAAAAGGGCTGCGCTTTCCCGCAGCGCTGTACACAAAAGTATCAAACTGCGGAAACGTTGGGATAGGTTCGATGGGAACAGCCGGCTTCTGGCGTTCAGCCTGCATAAAGGCATCAAGATCGCTTGTATCGCCACCGCCGCAACCACTCAACATCAACACAGCTGGCAAGCACACCACGCCAAACTTGGTTGCCAATGAATTACCAGTGACTTTCATTTGCCACCTTCCTTGCTCTTCGCATTGTTTCCGGCACTATCACCCTCGTCTTCTGCTTTGTAACGATAGGTCTTGGCCATAATTTCCATAGACAAGTTCTCTGCACCACGTCCGTCACCACTGTCTTTTGCTGCAGCATCTTTCTTATTTGCACCATCAGCTGCAGCAGCTGCAATTGAAAAGTCATGTAGTGTCACAATCCTAGGCAGACCCGCAATCGCACTGATAAACGTACCGAAATCGTGATAACCACCACTGACGCGAATCTTGATAGGCAATTCCACATAGAAATCAGCCTTCTTCTCAGCCAAGAGGTCAATCACATCAATATTCAAGCCACTGGTTTGGCCGCTATTTGAAATATCATCCAGCAAACCCGGAACCTCTGTATCTTTCGGCAACTGCTTCTTCAGCGCCTCAAAAGACTCATTCATTTCCTTCATCTGCGCACGGTATGCATCTAAATTGGCGGCATCTTTTACTTTTTGCGCAAATTCACTACGCAGAGCCAGCTCTTTTTGTCTTGCCTGATCCAGCTCACCTTGCTGTTCCTTTAGCACAAACTGATAGGCCAGTATCAGCACCAATACAGCAACCAAAACCCAGCAAACAATTTTGACTGGGAGAGGCCATCCCCCCATATTTTCAGGATCAAGATTACTGAAATCATTCCTGATTTTTTCTAAGTTTTCCTGGAGTGACATTATTTTGCACCCTCGCTTTTTTGGGTATCAACTTGTGGCAAACTCACATCAATACTCAGATTAAAGTCTGTTCCTTGCTCACCAAACGAAGGATTTGCCTGAACTTTGGTCAATACAGAGTTATCAAACCAGTCTGAATTGTTCAAATCCCGCATCAGTGTTGCTACCCGGTTGTTAGATTCAGCCGTTCCACTCACCAGCAAGGTATTTCCCTTACGTTCGACCTTGGAGAAAAACACACCATCCGGTTGTTTTTTAACCAACTCATCGAAAACGTGCACAATTAATGGTCGCGTACCCTGCAACTCTTGAATGATCTTCATCCTATCGATCATATTGCTGCGCTGCTTCTTGAGTGCATTAATTTCCTGCACTTTTTGATCCAACTCACTAATCGCTGTTTGCAGCTTTTGGTTGCGATCCCCTTGAGCTGATATCAAGCCTGCAACCGTCATATACCAGACTGCAAAAATCAGCAATCCAGCAGCGGCACTGGCACCCAATATCACAAGAAATTCTTGCTTTCTCTGTTCCCTGAGTTCTGCTCGCCAGGGCAGCAGGTTAATCTTTGTCGCCATCAGTCAAAACTCCTCAAAGCCAGTCCAGTTGCAATCATCAGAGCAGGAGCATCGTTACTGAGGTCAACAGCATTGATCCGAGATGCTACCGACATATTGGCGAACGGGTTAGCCACAGTCGTGGGTGTGCCCAATTTCTCTTGCACCAGATCACTCAGGCCATCCATAGAGGCCACGCCACCGGCGAGGACAATGTAATCGACCTCGTTGAACTCACTGGAAGAAAAGAAAAACTGCAAGGAGCGAGTGATCTGCTGCACAACTGCATCTTTGAAAGGCTGCAACACTTCGCTTTCGTAGTCATCCGGCAGGCCACCTTGTTTCTTGGCCAAACCTGCTTCTTCGTTAGACAGACCGTAGCGACGCTGAATTTCTTCGGTCAACTGTTTACCGCCAAACAACTGCTCACGGGTATAGATAATTTTTCCACCATGCAGCACGTTGAGGGTGGTCATGGTGGCACCCACATCGACGATGGCCACCGTGGAGTCTTCACCGCCACCAAGCTGCGGAAGAATCAGCGAGAAGGCTCGTTCCATGGCATAGGCCTCAACATCGACCACCGCAGCAATCAATTCCGCATCTTCAATGGCTTCTTTGCGACTGTCGACATTCTCACTGCGGCATGCGGCCAGCAACACCTCTACGCGATCTGCCTGCCCAGGAGACGGCCCCAGCACTTCAAAGTCCAGCGCCACCTCATCAATGGGATAGGGAATGTATTGGTCGGCTTCCATCCGAATCTGATTGTCCAGCGCATCGTCATCAAGGCCAGCCGGCATCTCGATGACCTTGGTAATCACCGCAGACCCAGCAACGGCAACCGCAGCATGCTTGAGCTTGGTCTTCGATTGCTGCACGACCCGCTGTATGGCCTCAGATACCGCTGCGTGTTCAGCGATATTCTTTTCCACCACTGCGCTAGGCGGCAATGGCTTCACCCCGTAACTTTCGACCCGATACCCGGCAGCACTACGGCTCAGCTCTAGTAATTTCACTGAAGTCGAGCTTACGTCCAGACCCAGCACAGGCGGTTGTTTTTTCTGGAACAGTCCTGAAATAGCCATTTTCCTATCTGCATCCGATACTTACGAC
>CAZZNL010000136.1:0-2030 GCA_964655625.1 uncultured Pseudomonadales bacterium | reverse complement strand
GCGATACCTAATTCACAAAATCAGACTTATAATGCCCACCTCTTGATATTTCGCACAAATCCGTCGCAACTCATTGAAAAACAACATATTTAATGCGATTCCTGCTCAGACTCCTGCTTATTATCTTCCTTATTCCTCTATTAGCCACCTGTGGCGCAGTGTCGGTTATCAGTGCTTTTGTACTGTATTTGGGGCCTCAGTTACCTCAAATCGACACAGTTTTGGACCTCAAACTGCAAACACCTCTCCGTATATACAGCAAAGATGGCCTGCTGATTGGCGAATTTGGAGAGATGCGACGCGAGCCACTGCCGTATGCCGCAATCCCACCGACATTTGTTCGCGCAGTACTAGCCGCAGAAGATGATCGTTTTTTTGACCATGGCGGATTTGATGCCACAGGCTTGGCTCGTGCCGCAACAGAGTTAGCCAAATCAGGAAAAATTCAATCGGGCGGCAGCACGATTACTATGCAGTTGGCGCGCAATTTCTTTCTCAGCAACGAAAAATCCTTTATTCGAAAGTTCAACGAAATTTTGCTATCGATTCAGTTAGAAAGAAGTTTAAGCAAAGAGAAAATTTTTGAACTGTACGCCAACAAAATTTACTTGGGACACAAAGCCTACGGCGCACAAGCAGCAGCTTACGTTTACTACGGCAAAACACTGGATCAACTCTCGCTAGCACAGTGGGCCATGCTGGCTGGGCTGCCCAAAGCGCCATCTAAGTACAATCCCCTAGTCAATCCCGAACGCGCCTTGATACGCCGCAACTGGATTCTGGGACGCATGCTGAAACTGGGATATATCAACCAGAGCGAATTCGATATTGCTTTGGCAGAACCAGAAACAGCAACATTTCATGGATTAAAAACCGATATTGATACGCCTTATGTTGCCGAAATGGCCAGACAATTTGTCGTGGACAAGCTAGGTACCGAGGCTTACAACAACGGCTACATTGTTCGCACCACTATCGATTCTCATCTACAACTCAGCGCCCAAAAATCAGTGTGGGAGGGTGTGCTTGATTACGATTCGCGCCACGGCTATCGCGGCCCAGAAAAACATTTTTCAGCTGCAGAAGCACCTTCACACATTCCAACCTACTGGTCGTTAGTTGCAAGAGAGGCAGGTAAGATTGGTGATCTCGACCCAGCGATTGTCGTTAAATTGGAAAAATCCTCTATCAAAGTGGCTCTACCTAATAATGAAATCGCCACGATTGAATGGAATGCCGCACAAGCCAAACGACTACAACCCTATAAAACCGAAGACTATCTAGGCCCAGCACCCAAAAGTTTTTCACAAATATTTCAAGTGGGTGATCTCATCAGGGTGCGCCGCAAAGACAATGGCACGCTGGAGATTGGCCAGATTCCGGATATCCAAGCAGCACTGGTTTCCATTAATAGCCAGACGGGTGCCATTATTGCTGTAGCAGGCGGCAGTGATTTTGCTTACAGCAAATTTAATCGCGCCGCGCAAGCGCTGCGCCAACCAGGGTCTAGTTTTAAACCCTTTATCTATTTGAAAGCAGTTGAGAATGGCTACACCCCTGCAACATTGGTCAATGATGCGCCTATTGTTTTTCAAGAAGCCGGTATGTCCAAACCATGGCGACCAGAAAACCACGGTGGAACTTACAAAGGCCTCATACCATTGCGGCGCGGGCTGTATGAATCCAGAAATATGGTTGCCATCCGATTGCTACAAAGTGTTGGCGTCAAACCGTTGATACAAAGTTTGCCGCGCTTTGGTTTTGATACACGCACCGTACAGGCCAACTTGTCACTCGCCTTGGGCTCTCATGCTTTTACGCCGTTAACGATGGCCACCGCCTACACGGTGCTCTCTAACGGCGGATTCAAAGTGGAACCCTATTTAGTCCAACAAATTGAAGACGCAAAAGGCAAGGTTATATTCAAGCAGACACCTGTCGTCGTCTGTGCAGAGTGCAATGCAGCTGGCGCCGATACTGAAGTTAAACAGGCACCGCGCGTAGTCGATGCACAGACAGCCTACATTATG
>CAZZNL010000135.1:0-5060 GCA_964655625.1 uncultured Pseudomonadales bacterium | reverse complement strand
CAGCACTACTACCAGTTTCAAGTGGTGTTGAAGCCCTCGCCTGACAATATCCAGCAGCTCTACTTGGCCTCGTTGCACGAGCTGGGCATTGATACGAGCATTCACGATGTGCGCTTTGTCGAAGACAACTGGGAGTCGCCCACGCTCGGCGCGTGGGGGCTGGGTTGGGAAGTGTGGTTGAACGGTATGGAAGTCACCCAGTTCACCTATTTTCAGCAGGTGGGCGGTTTGGAGTGCTATCCCGTCACCGGTGAGATTACTTATGGTCTGGAACGCATCGCCATGTATCTGCAGGGCGTAGATTCCATTTTTGACCTAGTGTGGACGCTTGGCCCCGATGGCAAGCCCGTGACCTATGGCGATGTGTTTCATCAGAATGAAGTGGAGATGTCGCATTTTAATTTTGCAGAAGCGGATATTGATTTTCTGTTTCAGTGCTTTGATCGCTACGAAGCGGAATCTACACGCTTGATGCAAAAATCACTGCCGTTGCCGGCGTATGAAATGGTGATGAAAGCGTCACACGCGTTCAACCTGCTTGATGCCCGCCATGCCATTTCAGTGACCGAGCGTCAGCGCTACATTTTGCGGGTGCGCACGTTAGCGCGCGCTGTCGCGCAAGCGTATTTTGATGCGCGCCTGGCGCTGGGTTTTCCCTTGGCTCCCGCTGCCTTGCGCGATGAAGTGATGGCGCGCGTAGCTGCGCAGAAGACAGGAGAACAATAATGGCTACGGCGACAGCACAACAGGATTTTTTGGTTGAAATTGGCACAGAAGAATTGCCACCCAAGGCGCTGAAAGATTTGTTAAAAAGTTTTTCTGCGACTTTATTTCGAGAGTTGGATGCCGCCGGTTTTGTGTATGACAAAGCGCAATCCGAGCTGTTTGCCAGTCCGCGCCGTTTGGCAGCGCGCGTGAGTGGCTTGGCTGCCACACAACCCGATCGCATGGTAGAAAAACAGGGTCCATTTGTGGTGCAGGCTTTTGATGCAGAGGGCAAGCCCACACCGGCTGCTGCCGGCTTTGCGAAAAGCAATGGCGTGACTGTGGAACAACTGGAGCGCGCGCCATCCGATAAAGGTGAACGCTTGGTGTTTCGTGCGCGGGAGCAGGGGCGGCATGCCAAAGAATTATTGCCTGCGATGGTCGAAAAAGCGTTGCAGGAATTGCCGATTCCCAAACGGATGCGCTGGGGCGGTCATCGTGTTGAATTTGTGCGCCCCGTACATTGGCTGCTCATGCTGTTCGGCAATGAAGTGGTAGAAGGTGAAATACTGGGGCAGCGCGCTGGGCGCATCACGCGCGGTCATCGCTTTCACGCGGACGGCGAGTTGAGTGTTGCGACACCAGAAGATTATGCGGCACTGTTGCGCAATCACTATGTGGAGCCCTGTTTCAAAGCGCGCCGTGAAAAAATTATCGCGCAAGTGGAAAAGTTAGCGGAAGACCTCGGCGGCAAAGCCGTGATCCAGCGCGAGTTATTGGATGAAGTGACAGCGTTGGTTGAGTGGCCGGTGGCGCTGGCGGGGCAATTTGAGGCGCGTTTTTTGCAAGTGCCGCAAGAAGCCCTGGTGTCCTCAATGAGTGAGCACCAAAAATATTTTCATGTAGTTGATGGCGCTGGCAATTTGTTGCCGCATTTCATCACGGTGGCCAATATTGAGAGCCGTGATTCGGCGCGAGTGATTGATGGCAACGAACGGGTTATTCGCCCGCGTTTGAGCGATGCAGAGTTTTTCTTTAACACCGACCTGAAAACGTCGCTGTTTGATCGCCGTGAAAAATTGAAAAGTATTGTTTTTCAGGCGGAGCTCGGCACGCTGTATGACAAGAGCGAGCGCGTGGCGCAGTTGGCAGCGCATATTGCGAGCAAAATCGGCGGTGACGTTGCGCAGGCTGAGCGCGCTGGCGTGTTGAGTAAATGCGACCTGGTGTCGAACATGGTGCAAGAGTTCGACAGCATGCAGGGGATAGCCGGCAGTTATTACGCGCGCCATGACGGTGAGCCAGAGGCAGTGGCCGCCGCGATGCGTGAACAGTATTTGCCAAAGTTTGCCGGTGACGCAGTGCCGCAGACGCTGACAGGTTGTGCCTTGGCATTGGCTGATCGTTTGGACACGTTGGTTGGTATTTTTGGCATCGGTCAAATTCCTACCGGCTCGAAAGATCCGTTCGCGTTGCGCCGCGCCAGCATTGGTATTTTGAATATTCTGCTCAAGCGCGAGTTGGATTTGGATTTGCGCGCACTGATTGGGTTTGCGCGCAGTTTATTTGCTGCACCACTCAAGAATCAGGCGGTAGAACAGCAGGTATTGGATTACGTACTGGAGCGCTTGCGGGCAATTTGCCTCGATGAACAAATCGCTACCGAAACCTTCAATGCAGTAACTGCCAAAGCGTTGTCAGTGCCGCTGGATATGTATCGTCGTACACTGGCGGTACATGCTTTTACCCAGTTGCCGCAGGCGGCCAGTCTCGCGGCGGCCAACAAGCGCGTCTCCAATATTCTCAGCAAATCGGCGGCAGAAAAAGCAGCGGGTGATAGTGCGGAGCATGCTGTTAATATGGCGTTACTACAAGAGCCAGCAGAGAAAAGTTTGGCGGCGGCGCTGCAAGAAAAAACGGTGCTGGTGGCACCTTTGTTTGCGCAGCGTGATTACGCAGGGACGCTCAATGCGTTGGCGGATCTGCGTGAGCCGGTCGACACATTTTTTGATCAAGTGATGGTGATGACCGACGATCAGTTGTTGCGCGCCAATCGCTTGGCGTTGTTGGCAAATTTGCAAGCGCTGTTTTTGCAAGTGGCCGATGTGTCACAACTGGTGCCGGATAAAAAATGAAACTGGTGATACTCGATCGCGATGGCGTGATCAATGAAGACTCGGATGCTTTCGTCAAGTCGGTGGACGAATGGATACCCATAGACGGCAGCATCGATGCTATTGCGCGTTTATGCGAACACGGTTTTGTGGTTGCCGTGGCGACCAACCAGTCTGGTATTGGTCGCGGTTTGTTCAGCGAAACTGCGCTGGAAGCCATGCATGAAAAAATGCTCGATCTGGTGCACGACGCCGGCGGCGACATCGCTACCATCGCCTACTGCCCGCACACGCCAGAAGATTACTGCGATTGTCGCAAACCGCAATCGGGACTGTTTGATCAAATTGCCAACACTTTAGGATGTGATCTGGACGGTGCATTTGTAGTGGGCGACAGTCTGCGCGATTTGCAAGCGGGCATGGCGCGCGGTTGTCAGCCTGTATTGGTGCGCACCGGCAAAGGTGAAAAAACCGAAAAGAAAATTGCTGAAGATGAATCGGGTGAGTTTGACGAGGTGGCGGTGTTTGATCATCTGCTGGAAGCTGCGGATTATCTGATTGCGCAAACACCGCGCGATATTGCACAGGAGTGGCTCGATGACGAGTACTGATGCCGCTACAAAAACAGGCGCGGCTTTGCTGCCAGCGCTGAGTCTGCAAAAAAAAATATGGTATGCAGCGCGCTCAGCGATTTTTTATCTCGGTTACTGGCTGTGGACACTGTGGTTTGGTGTCACCACGCCGCTGTTTGTGAAATGGTTGGGCTATCGCGCTTGTGTGCGTTACATCAATTTTTGGAATTACGGTGTAATTGTCTGGTTGCGTTTCGTGTGTGATGTTCGTTATCGCGTTGAAGGTTTGGAGCATGTTCCTGCGCGCCCGTATGTGGTGGTGGCCAAGCATCAAAGCCAATGGGAGACTTTTTTTCTCCAGTTGCCGTTCGCGCCGGTATGCACCATTCTCAAACAAGAGTTGTTGCGTATTCCGCTGTTTGGGTGGGGTTTGGCCACGGTCAAGCCCATTGCGATTGATCGCAGTGCCCGTCGCGAGTCGCTAAAGCAAATTATTGATGATGGCTGTGCGCGCCTTGCCGAAGGTATTTGTGTGTTGATCTTTCCTGAAGGCACGCGCACTGAGATCGGCAAAGTGGGCCGTTACGCACGCGGCGGTGCGGATTTGGCGATCAAGGCCCATGTGCCGCTGCTGCCCGTGGCACACAATGCTGGTGAGTGCTGGCCGGGAAAAAAGTTTCTCAAATACCCCGGCGTAATTACGGTGGTAATCGGTGCGCCGTTGCAAGAAGCGGGCATCGATAGCAAAACACTGATGACGCGTGCAGAACATTGGATTGAAAATGAAGTGCAGCGAATTTCGCAATATCGCTGAGTGCAACTCTATCATTGATTAACTGGTTTTTTGGAAAATACTGATGAATATTCTGATTCTGGGCTCTGGGGGTCGTGAACATGCACTGGCATGGAAGTGCGCGCAGGACGCTCGCATCGAGAAAGTGTTTGTTGCACCGGGCAATGCAGGCACCGCAACAGAACACAAATGTGAAAATGTTGCTTTGGATATTCTCGATAATGCTGCGTTGGTGGCATTTGCGCGTGAGCGTGTCGCGCTCACTATTGTGGGGCCGGAAGCGCCGCTGGTTAACGGGGTGGTCGATGCGTTTCGTGCCGCAGGGTTAAGCATTTTTGGCCCGACACAGTACGCAGCGCAGTTGGAAGGCTCCAAAGCTTTCGCCAAAGATTTTTTGGCGCGCCATCGTATTCCCACGGCGTTTTATGCTGTGTTTACCGAGGTCGAGCCCGCTTTGCGCTATGTGCGCGAAAAAGGTGCGCCCATTGTGATCAAGGCGGATGGTCTGGCAGCGGGCAAAGGTGTGATTGTGGCGCTGAGCTTGGCGGAAGCTGAAGCGGCCGTGTGCGACATGCTGGCTGACAACAAGTTTGGTGCGGCCGGTGCGCGGGTAGTGATTGAAGAGTTCCTCGCTGGCGAAGAGGCCAGTTTCATTGTGATGGTGGACGGTAAAACAGCGCTGCCGATGGCCACCAGTCAGGATCACAAACGCATTGGCGATGGCGATACCGGCCCCAACACCGGCGGCATGGGAGCTTATTCGCCAGCACCCGTAGTGACACCCGAGGTGCACGCGCGAGTGATGCGTGAAGTGATTGAGCCCACGGTGCGCGGCATGGCGGCAGAAGGGCATCCGTATACGGGATTTCTCTACGC
>CAZZNL010000134.1:0-5083 GCA_964655625.1 uncultured Pseudomonadales bacterium | reverse complement strand
CTGCACGCATGGCATCTTCAGACAATGACGCAATATAAGGAACAATCATAATTCCCATCACAATACCGGCAGACAACAGTGAAAATCCCGGTAGCGAAGGAAATACCTTCTGCAACAGCGGCGTCACCATCAATAACGCAAAATAGCCAAAAATAATTGTTGGGATACCGCCCAACAGCTCAAGTATGGGCTTGGCGATTTCACGCAAACGCTGCCCCGCAAACTCTGATAAAAAAACAGCAATCACCGTCCCCACGGGAATTGCCACCAACAAGGCCACTATCGACGACACCAAGGTGCCAGAAATCAACACCATGATGCCGAAGTGCGCATCGTCAAACAGCGGCGTCCACTGCGTATCCGTTAAAAACTCCACAACAGACACATGCTGAAAAAACCTGATAGATTCTGATACCAGTATGTAGACAATACCTATAGTCGTCAGCACAGAAACGCCAGCTGCCGCCAGCAGCAGCCACTCAATCAGCATTTCATTAAACTTTCGCATTCTGCCAACAGAGAAGCGCGATGCGCTCCCTGCTGGCGAATACTGAACATCACCCTTCATCAATTTTTTGCCTCGCGCTGCATCAAGGCTTCCACCGTAATACCAATTTCATTTTTACCACCAAACACTGTTCCGTATTTTTTCTCTGCCATGTGCTTGATGTTACCTTTATAAGCTTCTGCCGCCAGAGGGATATAGGAGACCTCTTTCACCAAGCTTTGTGCCTTCTGCATATAGAACTCGACAAAAGCTTTTACTTCGGGATTATCCAGCGATTGTGCTCGCACATAGATAAAGATCGGACGCGAGAGCGGCTGATACGTTGCCTTGATCACCGACTCTTCTGTTGGTGCCACTGCAACACCTGTTTGCGGATTAACAACAGCCAGCGCATTCAACTTGTTCTTATTCTCGGCATAGTAGGCATAACCAAAGTAACCCAGGGCATTTACATCGCGCGACACACCTTGAACCAGCACATTGTCATCTTCCGAAGCATTGTAATCACCGCGTGATGCCTTCGCCTTGCCCGTTACTGCTTCCGTAAAGTATTCAAACGTACCGGAATCTGCACCGGCACCAAACAATTTAATCGGCGCATCCGGCCATGCAGGATTCACCTGATTCCAACGCGTGATTTTTCCTTGCGCTTCCGGCTCCCACAATGTCTTTAATTCAGCCACGGTAATCTGCTGTAAAAAACTATTGGCAGGATTGACCACAACTGTCAACGCATCAAACGCCACTGGCATTTCGATGTAATCGATCCCCGCCGTTTTACAGGCTTCCATTTCTTTGGCAGTGATAGGTCTGGACGCGTTGGAAATATCCGTTTCACCACGGCAAAACTTTTTGAACCCGCCGCCGGTGCCAGAAATCCCCACTGTGACTTTACTGGCATTCTTATTGGCAATCTGAAACTCTTCCGCCACTGCCTCCGTGATGGGATAGACTGTGGAAGACCCGTCAATCTTGATAACACCTGCATTACTCACACCGGCTTGCAGCAGTACCGCACCGACAAAAGCCCAGCCCGAAAACTTTTTGAATTGCTTGATCATCATCTCTCTCCTCATCTGCTGACACATTCAGCGCGCACAGGCTAATCGACCATTGTTACAGCAATGTGACAAACTAGCCCCGTTCCCATCATTCGATTACCAACAAGCCAGCATCGCAATCATGGACAGCTTTCTCCCTCTCAAGGCTTCGTTAATGCCACTGCAATGTCAGTCCGACGACGATGGCATTCCTGACGGTTTCGCCGCCTATTGCCAGTTCTATCAGCTCGATATTCCCGATACGCAGCACAGAATCGGCTATATCGACAGCGGCGCCTACCGCTTGGCCACACAATACTGGCTCCCCGCCGACACTGCGCACGGCACGGCGCTATTGGTACACGGCTATTTTGACCACATGGGCCTGTACGGCCATGTAGTGCGTTACTTGCTGGATCAGGGCTATGCCGTGTTGGGCTTTGATCTGCCGGGGCACGGTCTCTCTAGCGGTGCGCGCGCAGTGATCCATGATTTTGATGAATACGGCCAGGCCATTTATAGCGTACTGTCTGCCGCAGCAGGCAAGCTGCCGCCACTCACCTTGGGATTTGGACAGAGCACAGGCTGTGCCGCCTGGATGAATTACCTGATGGCCGATTACCCCATCAAGCCGCAACAGTTATTGCTGTTCTCCCCCTTGCTGCGCCCTCATTGCTGGACCCTTCAAGGGCGCTGGCTCTACAGCGCCTTGCGCCATTTTGTGCGCTACCTGCCGCGCAGTTTTCGAGCCAATTCTTCAGACCCCACATTCCTGCGCTTCTGTCACGAACTCGACCCCTTGCAACCGCGCATGCTGACAGTGGCCTGGGTAGGCGCAATGAAAAGCTGGCTGGAGCGTTTTGCTGCTCAACCGGCCATCGCACTGCCCGCCTTGATTGTGCAAGGACAGCGCGATGACACAGTGGATTGGCGCTACAACATCCCTGCTATTTTGCAAAAAATGCCGCAGGCACAATTGCACTACCTTGCAGAGGCCCGCCATCATCTCGCCAATGAAAGTGCTAGCATCCGCCTGCGTTTATGGCAGATTGTCAGTGATTTTCTGCACACCACACACCCATAACTGATCCACTGAAACCTTATGAGAAAATCACTGTGGAAATACATAGGCATCGTGTTAGATACCTTGCCTATCGCCGAACCCATCTACGAATTCGGCGCTTATCAAGTTGAAGACTCCGGACAGGAAACAGATCTGCGCCCACTGTTTGCAGGAAAAACATTTGTCGGCTGCGACATGCGTGCCGGCCCCGGCGTCGACAAAGTGTTGAATCTTCATCATTTGGACTTACCCGATAACATCGCCGGCACTGTCTTTCTGATGGACACGCTGGAGCACGTCGAATACCCACACCAAGCAGTAAATGAAATTTATCGCATACTCAAACCCGGCGGCCTGTTGGTGATGAGTTCAGTGCTGGATTTTTTTATTCACGAAACGCCCAATGACTTCTGGCGCTTCACACCCGATGCCTTTCGCTCGCTGTTAAAACCCTTTCAACAGTCGCACGTCGGCTGGTACGGGCCGGACTATTTTCCACAGACAATAGTCGGCATAGGCGTAAAAGAAGCCACGTTGCCATTGGAGATCTTTGAACAACGCTATGCAACATGGAACAAGAAATTTACGCAGCAAACTCGTCTGATCGAACTGGAACTGATGCGCCAAACCTTGCGCGAGCTCGGCGAGTTAAGCTGAACTTGATCCGGATCAACGGTTAACGGCTTTTCTCATCGCTATAGCCGATGCACACCTACTGTGCGCCACCTAGAATGAAGCTGTTTTCCACAGCATCTACAGGTAAGCATCCATGGCGAAGGTCATTACTCCTTACGGCGACTACATCAAGCAACCCAACGCGACCGAACTTGACCATATTCCCGGTGATTATGGCTTGCCATTGCTGGGTCATACCTTCAGCTATTTGAAAGAACCCCTGACCTGGGCACAAGATCGCTATCAACAGTACGGCCTGTTACAGCGCGTACAAACAACCGGTGTGCGCGGACTCCTGGCACTGGGCCCTGATTTAGCGCAGCAAGTCATGCTGGACATGGATCGCAATTTTTCTTCCAAAATGGGATTCCACACGCGGCTGCAAACCTTTTTTGAAGGCAGCTTGATCATGGAGGATTTTGAACACCACAAACACCAGCGCCGCATTGTACAAAACGCTTTCAAAAACGATGCGCTGCAACATTACACTCGCGAAATCAATCGTATCTACGATCGCGCACTGGACGAGTGGGATGCCGATGTCGGCAAAACCATCCCCTTCTTTATGTATATCAAAGATTTGTTGTTGGTAGTCGCCGCAGAAATTTTTGCCGGTGAAACCGACTACAAGGGCGAGCGTGTACGCCAACTCAACAAAGCCTTTTTGGATGCCGTTAATGGCGTAATGTACTTGGTGCCTTGGGATATTCCGGGAACTACCTATCATCGCGGCATTCAAGGCAAAAAATTTCTGCAACAATTCTTTGGTTCCATGATTGACGAAAAACGCCGTGGCGATGGCAAAGACATGCTGAGCTTGTTCAGCCGTGAGAAAGATGAATTTGGTGAATTTTTTAGTGCAGAAGAAGTCACCAACCAGGCAATTTTCCTGATGTTTGCCGCGCACGACACTACCACCGCAGCCATCACTCACACCATTTACTATCTCGCTCGCAATCCAGAAGTAAAAGCCAAACTGATGGCAGAGATTGATTCTGTCGATCTGAATGGTCTGCTCTGGGAAGATCAGGAAAAACTGCCTTACATGCAAATGGTGTTCAACGAGACTCAGCGTGTCCGCCCTTCTGTACCGCTTATCCCGCGCCGCACCATTCGTGAATGTGAAATGGCTGGCCACAAAATCCCTGCACATACCATGGTTTTTGTGATGCCGCGTTTCACACATTGGATGCCCGAATACTGGAGTCACCCTGAGCAATTTGACCCTGAGCGTTTCTCTGCCGAACGTGCCGAACACAAAAAACACCCCTTCCAGTTTTTCCCCTTTGGCGGCGGAGCTCACAAATGTATCGGCATGCATTTCGCACAGATGGAATACCGCAACTTCCTGTTCAAATTCCTCAAACGTTTTGATTTTGAATCGCGCCACAAAAATCCAAACGTCCATATGCAGACCTTCCCACTGCCCAAACCTGACGACGATATGCCCATCATCATGCGTCGCCGCTGAGCCTTGCCTCCGCTGGGTATCTGGCCGAGCTGCCCCCCCTCTCTGGGGCTCCAAACTCGGCCTATACTCGACGAATATCGGATGGGGCGAAGGGCTATTCCTCTTTATGATGTCGCCCATCTGAGAGGAGCGTTCCATGGCAAAAGTTATTCAACCTTACGGCGACTACATCAATCAGCCAAACTGCGGCGATCTGGATCACATCCCCGGCGACTACGGTCTGCCGCTGATCGGTCACACTATCGGCTACATCAAAGACCCCTTGCCGTGGGCACAGGAACGCTACAAGAAATACGGCTTGTTACAGCGTGTAGCCACCACCGGCC
>CAZZNL010000133.1:2169-5098 GCA_964655625.1 uncultured Pseudomonadales bacterium | reverse complement strand
CAGGCGTGTAGTCGGGGTTGGTGACGTATTTGCGATAACCGATCTGGAACTGCACAGGCTGGCCGCCAATTTTCAATAATTGAGCGACAGTAAAGTTGAGTGGCGTGGTCCATTCGTTGCTCTGGCCGTCATAAGTGGCCTCGCTGTTGATGCCGAACGTGGTGTAGGTGCCTGTGGTGTAAGAAAGAAAAGGCTGCAAAAAAGTCGTGTCAACAAACTGTCGATTTGACTGCCCTGCAAAAGAGTCGATATGACTGACAAGACCGCCGTAAGTCCAGCCATTCTGTTGGCGGAGTAAAACGGCTGTAGGGCCGGCGCTCCATTTGCCGGAACCCAAATCTTCTTTGTTGGCGGTGGGTATTTGTATGGCGACACCGGCACCCCAAATCCAGCCGTTGGCGGTGGGGTTTTTGGGCGAGTAGAAAAAACTTTGCATGACATCGCCGATGCCGGAGGCACCGCGATCACCCGCCATGGTTGATCCATAGTTCACCACCGGCAGAATGGTGCGTGAAATGATATTGGCGTCTTCATTCAGTTCGAAAGGAATGACGGGTTGGATATTAGTGATATTGCGATCGGCGTTATTGGGCCCTAAGCCCGTAATCGTGGTTGTATTGAATGGGAACGCTGATCAAGCTGGCCACGGGGTTGCTCAGTTTTTTTGCCAGCTCAGCGGCTGAGTCTTCGGCGAGAGCGACCGGGGGTAGCAGCAGTCCACTGAGTACAAGTGCGCAGCCTGCATGGTATTTTTTTTCGCGTTGTTGTCGTGTCATGCGGTTGCTCTCGTTTGTGTAGTCTGTATGGCTGATCGCACTATCTGCTCGGCAGCGTATTTTACTTTTGGGCAAAAACACAAGCGGTGATATTTGACAGCGAGCAAGCCTTTTTCACCTCCGGCGTTTTTATCCGAAAGCCTCGGTTGTTTTGTAAGAATTGTTGATACGGCTCTGATTTGCGCAGCAAATCGCGACCGGCTTCGATCAGTACGTCAACTTCGTCGTTGCTCAACTCCAGGGTGGTTGGCAGATTGTTGAAATACTGTTGCAGGCCAGGTGAGTCGAACGCAGAAAAATCCACTTCGACCAAATAGAAGCGCACATCTTCTCCGTTGGCTTTGGCCTGGTGATCGAAATCTGCCATCTGTGCTTTGATCAAGGCGCGTGTTTCAACCGTGTAACGGCTGATCAATGCATCGGTCAGTGCGCCAGCAGTTGCCGCCATGGACGGTGTTTGGTAACTCTGATCGATGGTTTTCTTCGGTTTGACTTCGGCGTTCACCAAAATAATCAGCAAGTCGCGCACTGGAGAACGCCGGTGCCAGGCCGCCATATCTTTGTTGATCAATTCATTGCGATCCATGATGGCGCGCAGACCGAGATTGTCGGAGACGCCGCCGTCGACCAGATGGATATACGGACGTTGTTGGGCATCCAGATAGGAATTAAAGGAGCGAATCAACTGTTCTTCGCGCACGCTGTTGAATGCTGTTTTATTCAACATCGGGCCGAGGTAAGACTGGCGCGGATTGCAACTGTCGGCGTGATTTTTCAAAGTCACGGGCGGAAAAGCGATTGGCACACCGGAGGATGCCGTCACTGCGCGCGCCACAGGAAATGCTTTCAAATCACTGCACAGCACATCGAAATAACCTTGTGCGAAAGAAAAGTGTGCGCCTGTTGCCAAGTCAGTGGCATTGATTTCGATGAACGGGCGTTTGTCGATAGGGAAGTCGGCAAAGGTGGCGTCGTGAAAAATGGTGCGGTTGTAATAATCGACGGCCATGTCGGTGCGATTGATACCGGAAAACATGGCGTGAAACCAGTAGCGCGGGCTGAGCAAATTGCGGATCAATGAACTCTGCACGCTGGTGCGCAGAAAATCACCTTCATAATTTTTGAAAATGTCATCACCGTAGAGGCCGTAATAGGCAGCAGTAAAACTGCCGCCGGACACGGAACTGATCAAATCGACTTCATCCAATAGTCGTTCCGGTGTTTGTTGTGGATCGATGATGCGTGTGTCGCGCAATTCTTCCAATACGCCGTAAGACAAGGCAGCTGCACGCGTGCCACCACCGGAAAACGCCAGAATCACTTGGTGCTCGCCTACCGGTTTGCGATGTGTGTTGAATGTGCCGTAACCGTTGGCGGGATCCAGTGTGGTGGTGGCTTGGTTGCCGGGCGGCAACAAATTGACGCAGCCCTGTAGTAGCAAGGCTGCGCCAGTCAACGCCAGTGTTTTTGGCAGTAAACGCAGAGAAGAATTTAAAAAAATCATTCTGCTGCGTCTTATTGTTTGTATGCAATGTGTACCTTGTTGATGCGTCCGTTGTAAGTAAAGGGCGCTCTATCAAAGTAGGCTTGAGATACCGGAGAATAGCTGTCTGTGCCCACATCAAAAGCATCGTTTGCAGTAAACGCCAGCGCCGCAGTGCGTGGAACACGCCCTTTTGCCACTTCATTGCCATTGACGCGCAGTGTGATATCGGCGGCGCCTCTTGGTGCTGCGACTTGGGTTTCTACTTCAATTTTTACTTTGCCTTGTGGCAGCGCAGTTGCTGATTCAAGGTGTGTGCGCTCCACTTCAAACAAATTGTATTCATAGTGCAGCTTGCCATTGTCTACCCACAGTGCCACGCCGCCAGAAAATGCACCCAGCGCGTAGAGCACGCCTTTCGAGTCAGGGCCAATCTCTGCCTCAATTTGCACGGTATTACTGAGAGAACCCACTTTGGGGCCGGCAAATTCCGGAACGCCGACGACATCTTGTGTGTAATCAAATTCAGTCGCTGGATTGCGCGGTGCCGATTGAGGGCTCCAGATGATCGACCACAATCCTCCTCCAACGGGGTAAACCGCATTGGCTTTTGCTTGCTGATCGAACAGTGTTTTCATTTCTGCAAGTTTTTGCGGTGACGTAGCAGCTA
>CAZZNL010000133.1:0-2159 GCA_964655625.1 uncultured Pseudomonadales bacterium | reverse complement strand
CAGCTACATTATCAGCCTGAGAAAAATCATCTTTGAGGTTGTAAAGCTCCCAAGCGTCATTGTCCGGTGTCCAGTTGACGATCCCTTTCGGTATGCCTGGCACCCACGGAATACGCGGACCCCACGCCGAAGCAAACCAGCCGTCACTGTACACGCCGCGATCAGCCATCACTTCAAAATACTGCGGACCTTTTTGTCCGGCAGCTTTCGCATCAGCAAAGGTGTATTTCATGCTGATGCCATCCATCGGCTGCTGGGTAACGCCGTCCACGGTTTTGGGCGGCTCAATGTTGAGCACATCGTAAATGGTGGGCACGATGTCGTTGACATGGTGGAATTGCGTGCGGATTGCATGATCCGGTTTTATGGATTTAGGCCAGCTGATGGAAAGTGGTGTGCGTGTGCCGCCAAAGTGGCCGGCGTTCAATTTCACGCCTTGGAATGGTGTTGAGCCGGCCCACGCCCAACCGGCGTGATACATATTGTCTGTCTTGTTACTGCCGAGCACATCAAGACCACCCAGCGCGTCGAGCGCACGAATATGATCTTTGATTTCTGTAGCGATACCATTCTGCGCCAACAATTCGCTGATAGTGCCGTTCTGGCCTTCTGCACTGGAGCCGTTGTCGCCCCAGACGTAGAAGATCAAGGTATTGTCTCGCAAGCCCAAAGTTTCTAGCTCATCGATCAGACGCCCTGCTTGTGTATCGGCGTGCTCGACATAACCGGAAAATACTTCCATCAAACGGATTTGAAATGCGCGTTCATCTTCAGGAATGCTATCCCACGCGGCCAAGGTGTCCGGGCGTGCAGTCAGCTTGGCATCGGCGGGAATCCAGCCCAGTTTTTTCTGGCGCGCAAAAATATCTTCACGCAGTGCGTCCCAGCCTTTATCAAAACGGCCTTTGTATTTGTCAGCCCACTCTTTGAAGATGTGGTGAGGGCCGTGTCCAGCGCCCGGAGCCCAGTACATGAAAAAGGGTTGGTTGGGTGCGATGGCATGTTGGCGACGCATCCAGCTGATGGCGTGATCGGTCATGTCATTGGTGAAGTGATAGCCTTTACGGTGGGGTGTTGGAACGTGCACCGTGTTCTCAACGATAGCGGGCTCCCACTGTGATGATTCACCGGCAAGAAAGCCGTAAAAGTAGTCAAAGCCTACCAGTCGACCGGTTGGCCAGCGGTCATAAGGGCCTTGAGTCGTGGTCTGTTCGGCGGGGGTGTTATGCCATTTGCCAAAAGCGGCGGTGTTGTAACCGTAGTAGCTGAGGACTTTTGCGACCGATGCGGTGGTGGCCGGCCACTGTCCGGTGTAGCCATCCCAGTCATTGGCCAGTTCGGCGATTTGTCCGAAGCCCACGCGGTGATGGTTGCGCCCGGTGAGCACGGAGGCTCGGGTGGGTGAGCACATCGCTGCATTGTGGAATGCGTTATAGGAGATGCCGGTGTTGGCAATGCGATCCAGCGTGGGTGTATTGATGGGGCCGCCGTGAGTGCTCGGCAATGCAAACCCCACGTCGTCCAGCATGATAATGACGATATTGGGCGCGTCCTTCGGTAAATGACTGACGGGCTTGGCCGGTGCATATTTTGACTGTGCGATAGTGGGTCCGGCTATGCTGCCGGATGGTGTGGCAGGAAAAGGCAAACTGGTTTGCGCCCAGCCCATGCTGGGTAGAAGTGAGGCAATGAGCCATGAGAGTGCACGGAGGTTTTTCATCTTTGTATTCCTTGTGTCGGTGTTATGCGAATGGCTTTCTTGTGCACGCAGCCGAGGTTGCTCAGAGAGTGTAATCCATAATCAGCGGTGCATGATCGGAAAAGCGTTCTTCTTTATATATCTCGACTCGAGCAATTTTATCGCGCAATGAAGGTGTGACGATCTGGTAGTCGATGCGCCAACCGACATTCTTTTCCCAGGCCGCCCCGCGATTGCTCCACCAGGTGTATTGGTCGGCTTGTTGATTGATGACGCGGAAGGCATCAACAAAACCGACTTCGTCAAACAGTGTGTCCAGCCACGCGCGCTCCTCCGGCAGAAAGCCGGAGTTCTTCTGATTCGATTTCCAGTTTTTCAAGTCAATGGGTTTGTGGGCGATGTTCCAGTCGCCGCAGAGTATGTAGTCGCGGCCATCGCGGATTTGTTGTTTCAACACCGG
>CAZZNL010000132.1:0-5120 GCA_964655625.1 uncultured Pseudomonadales bacterium | reverse complement strand
CGATCTTCAGGAGGCAGGGTTTGATGTGTTGTACATGGATGAAGATAAGGCGCGTTTGGGCGTTATGCTGGCGGATGTGGAGCTGATGGGTATTCCACATCGCATCGTTGTCGGCGATCGCGGTTTGGAAGAAGGGCAGGTGGAATATCGCCATCGCCGCGCTGCGGATAACGAAATGTTGCCGTTAGCGCAGCTGGTGAGTGAGTTGAAACAGCGCAGCGTGAATTGAACAGCGCAGTTTAGGCTGTTTGGCGTCAGGAAATATCCACAGCATTGACCAGTTGCGGTCGCGCTGCACTGCGATCCAGCAACAGATCGGTGAAGTTAAACAAGGCGGTGTCGCCCAGTTGTGAAGGCGCGACATTGCAGACAGCAGAGAAAATAGATTCGATGCGCCCAGGGTGTTTTTTATCCCAGCCGCGCAACATTTCTTTGATCGCCTGGCGCTGCATGTTTTCCTGTGAGCCACACAGGTTGCAGGGAATGATAGGAAATTCGCGAATCGTGGCAAATTCTTCAATATCTTCTTCACTGCAATACGCCAGCGGACGAATCACGATGTTGCGTTTGTCATCAGACAATAATTTAGGTGGCATGGCTTTTAGTTTGCCGCCGTAAAACATATTCAGGAACAGCGTTTCGATAATGTCATCGCGATGATGCCCTAGCGCCACCTTGGTCGCGCCGATTTCTTCCGCAAAGCCGTACAACGAGCCACGGCGCAAGCGTGAGCACAGTCCGCAGTAGGTTTTGCCTTCCGGTACGATGTCGGTGACGATACTGTAAGTGTCTTTTTCAAGAATATGAAAAGGTACACCGATGGCAGACAAGTAGGTTGGCAATACATCTTCGGGAAAGCCAGGCTGTTTTTGATCCAAATTGACGGCAGTGATTTCAAATTTTACTGGCGCTGTTTTTTGCAAGTTGAGCAGAATGTCCAACAGCGTGTAGGAATCTTTGCCGCCAGACAGGCACACCATGATGTGATCGCCGTCTTCAATCATGTTGTAGTCGGCAATGGCTTGCCCCACCTGGCGGCGCAGGCGCTTCTGCAGCTTGTTGAATTCAGTGCGACTGGTGCGTGGATCGGGCATGGCTGTTCTCCGCAGGGGTCGCCATTTTACGGGCTGAAACAGGGTTTTCCATTACAATCGCGTTTCAACTATCGCGCCTTATCCCGCCTATGTCACGCCTTACCATCACCTTGGCTCAAATCAACCCTGTTGTCGGCGATATTCCCGGTAATACGCGCCTCGTGCTGCAAGCCATGGCGGAGGCACGAGCGGCCGGTGTGCAGGTCATTTTGTTTCCTGAGTTGGTGTTGACGGGGTATCCGCCAGAAGATCTGTTGTTGCGCCCCAGTTTGCAGCAGCGTATTGAACGGGCTTTGGCGGAGGTGCAGCAGGCTGCCACAGATATTTGCGCCATCGTTGGTTATCCCGCGCTGGTTGATGGCTGTTTGTTCAATGCCGCAGGCGTTTTTTATCAAGGCAAAAAGTTGGTGCAATACCACAAGCAGCAGCTGCCCAATTACCGCGTGTTTGATGAGAAGCGTTATTTCTCTGCAGGTCATCAAGCGTGCGTGTTTTCTTTGCAAGGTGTGCAAGTGGGCGTGTTGATTTGTGAAGACATCTGGCAACCTGAACCGATAGCGCAATTGCAAGCGACCGGCGCACAAGTGGCCGTGGTGTTGAATGCTTCACCGTTTCACATTGACAAGCAACAGGAGCGCGAAGCCTTGTTGGCTGAGCGCGCTCAGCAAGCAGGGCTGCCCATTCTGTACTGCAATGCTGTGGGTGGACAGGATGAGCTGGTGTTTGATGGTGGTTCTTGTGCCGTGACGGCTTCAGGCGAAGTGGTGGCGCGTGCACCCTTGTTCGAAGAAGTTTTACTGCCTGTGGCTATTGAGGCGGGTTCGGTGTCGGGATCTGTCGCTACAGTGCTGGCGACAGACGCTGCGATTTATCAAGCCTTGGTGTGCAGCGTGCGCGATTACGTCAATAAGAACGGATTTCGCAGCGTGCTGCTGGGCTTGTCTGGTGGGATCGATTCGGCACTGACACTGGCGATTGCGGTTGATGCCTTGGGTGCTGATCGGGTAGAAGCGGTGATGATGCCGTACCGCTATACCGCTTCCATGAGTTTGGAAGACGCCGAACAACAGGCGCACACGCTGGGCGTGAAATATTCCGTGCTGCCCATCGAACCTGCGGTATCTGCATTTACTGCGATGTTGGGAGAGCGCTTTGCGCAGATCTCAGCTTCCGCGCACGACACCACCGAGCAAAATTTGCAGGCGCGCAGTCGCGGCGTAACGCTGATGGCGTTATCCAATCGCACAGGCGCGCTGGTGTTGACCACGGGAAACAAAAGTGAAGTGGCGGTGGGTTACTGCACGCTGTATGGTGATATGGCCGGTGGTTTTGATGTGTTGAAAGATGTGTTGAAAACGCGCGTCTATGCGCTGTGCCGTTATCGCAACAGTGTGTCGCTGGTGATTCCGCAGCGCGTTATTGATCGGCCACCATCGGCGGAACTGGCTCCAGGACAAACCGATCAAGACAATTTGCCGCCTTATGATGTGTTAGACGCCCTGTTGGAGCGTTATGTTGAGCGCGATGAAAGTGCCGAGCAGATAATCGCCGCAGGTTTTGCCGAAGCTGATGTCCAGCGTGTGGTGCGTTTGGTGGATATCAATGAGTACAAGCGGCGCCAGGCGGCCATCGGTCCGCGCATCACCGAACGCGGTTTCGGGCGTGATAGGCGTTACCCCGTTACCAATGCGTGGAAACCGGGTATTTAGGGTAGGGAGAGCTAGCGTTCGTCATCATCGCTGTAGCTGACAGCTTCTTTGCCGTAGAACGCGCGTGTGTCAAAGCCGATGGCTGCTTGGTGCCCTAACAAGCCGGCGGTGGCGCGATTGAGCCAAGAGCGGCGCTCGGTTTCCATGTTGTCTTGATACTGGAACGTGCCGTCTTTGTTGAGGTGTGGGTAGTCGGGATAGTTGGCTTTGAGCACCGACAGCGCCTGGTCAGATAAATCGTCCATGCCCAACAGGTAATAGCCTTCTACCATAACGGCCAGCGCATCTGGCATCGCGGGCGATTCTTGGAAGTTTTCCACGACATAGCGTCCGCGGTTGGCGGCGGCGAGCCAGGCGCCGCGTTTGAACAGGTAATTGGCGACGTGGATTTCATAGCGCGCTAACAAGTTGCGCAAATAGATCATGCGTTTGCGGGCATCGGGCGCGTATTGGCTATTGGGATAGCGCGTCAGCAAATCGGAAAATTCAGCGAACGAGCGGCGCGCTGCACCGGGGTCGCGCTTGGTCACGTCGGTGGGTAAAAAGCGTTCAAGTACGCCTTGGTTTTCAACAAAGGAGGCCAAGCCTTTCATGTAATAGGCGTAGTCCACTTTGGGGTGTTGCGGGTGCAAACGAATGAAGCGATCAGCAGCGGCGCTGGCCGCTTCGTGCTCACCACTTTTGTAATAGGCGTAAATAATATCCAGCTGCGCTTGATCAGAATAAGTGCCGAAGGGATAGCGCGCTTCCATCGCCTGAAAATATTCGACCGAACGCTCGTAGTGGCCGTCTTGCATGCTGCTGGTGGCTTTTTGGTAAATCTCGCCTTCAGACAGATTGGGGTCTATCTCCTTGTCTTTGCCGGAAGAACAGGCGGTCAACAGGAGCGACAACAGCAGGGTGGAGGCAATTTTGTACATGGCAGCCAGGGTGTTTTTCAGGAAGGCGCTATTTAACCACAGGGAGCTGTTATGCACACACGGGTTCGAACCTAGGGTTTCTGGGCTGCGTGAGCTTGCAGTCTGACAAGGGCTGCTTGCAGCCACGGGTCGTACACACCCCAATGGAAGGCGATGATGGCCTGCAATCTCGCCGTGGAAAACAGAGATTCGCTGCTAGTGATCAGTCGCAATTGCTCGTAGTAGCGCGCCAGATCGGGGTCTTCAATGCGGTTTTCACCACTGCTGACCGACTGTATATAACCTGCGGGCATCATGCGATTGACACCACCGGATGACCAGCGCGCTTGCGGCGTTTTGGGCATGCGTGCGAGCAGTGGGTCGGTCAAGGCTTTGATGTCGATAGCAATTTTGTCGATACCCATGCAGTAACCGATGATGCCATCCAGGCCGATCACTTCCACGGCGGGCATGGCTGCGCCTTCGTGACACCAGGGGTGATCTGGAAATAGCTTGGCAGGGTCGCGGTGTAGCCAAGCGTAGAGAGAGGTCCAGTGGTAGATAAAGTAGCGTTCGCGTGAAACGTTGTTGAGATTCCACCACATATCAAAGTCGCTGTTTTTACCCCAGTTTTTATAGCTGGATTGCCAAGGGCTGTCGTATTGTTGAGTAGAGAACAACAAGGAACCTATCAGCAATACAGCGCCGATACGCCGACACAGCAGCACGGGCAGCACATGCAGGCTTAGCAGGAGCGTACCGATCAATAGCAGCGCTCCAATCAGTACCGGCATGGACGGAGCAGGTAATTGGTGGTGAGCCGCCATGAATTCGCTGACGGCTTGCAGGTTGACAATGAACAGGTAGTACACCATGCCGAATGAACAGAGCCCCAATAGCAGCCGCACCGGAATACGCAGCTGCGATAAACGCCAGTCTTGCTGCACAAACAGAATGGCTGCCACCAGGTAGAGCGGCGCATAAAAGCGCCCCAGCATGTAATCGCCGCCGATCCAGAAAATGTAAGCCATATTCAGCAGCAAGCCGGCGCTGACAACACGCGGCAAGGTTTGGCGAGAGCAGAGGCCGTGGACAGTGGTCAGTGCAATCAGCATTGGCGTGATCGGATCGGTGCGCAAACTGGTCGCCAGATAGATCCAGCCGCGCGTCAGGCGTTCGAGCCGCGACACGCCGTCGATATTGAGTTTGCCGTACGCGGTATTGGGGAAAGGCATGCCGTAATAGAGCAGAGAAAATAGCGTCCACGCTGCGAGAGGGCCAACCAGTAACAATGCCGCTTGCCATTTCTCGGCAGCGCTCAGCTGCTTGTGGCAACTCACGGTGAGATGCAACAGCAGCGGCAGAATCAATAGCAGCGTGTCGTGGCGAGTAATAAGTAGCAGTCCGGCACAGAGCAT
>CAZZNL010000131.1:0-5120 GCA_964655625.1 uncultured Pseudomonadales bacterium | reverse complement strand
AACGCGCGAATGGATTATTCGCAACTCACCTGTGCCCGTCGGCACGGTGCCTATTTATCAAGCATTGGAAAAAGTAGACGGCATTGCTGAAAATCTCACTTGGGAAATTTTTCGCGACACCTTAATTGAACAAGCCGAACAGGGCGTAGACTATTTTACGATTCACGCCGGTGTGTTGTTGCGTTATGTGCCACTCACCGCCAACCGCATGACAGGCATTGTGTCACGCGGCGGATCGATCATGGCGAAGTGGTGTCTCGCACATCACAAAGAAAATTTTCTTTACACGCATTTCGAAGAAATTTGCGAAATCATGAAAGCCTACGATGTGAGCTTTTCACTCGGCGATGGTCTGCGCCCTGGCTCGGTTGCCGATGCCAACGACGCCGCCCAATTTGGCGAGCTGGAAACCTTGGGCGAGCTAACGCAGATTGCATGGAAGCACGATGTGCAAGTGATGATTGAAGGGCCTGGCCATGTACCGATGCACATGGTGAAAGAAAACATGGACAAGCAACTAAAACACTGTGATGAAGCACCGTTTTACACACTCGGTCCTTTAGTCACCGATATTGCGCCAGGCTACGACCACATCACCTCCGGCATTGGCGCCGCGATGATCGGTTGGTTTGGTTGTGCCATGCTGTGTTATGTCACACCTAAAGAACATCTCGGCCTACCCAATAAAGAGGATGTCAAAACCGGCATCATCACTTACAAAATCGCCGCGCATGCTGCGGATTTAGCGAAAGGACACCCAGGCGCACAGTTGCGCGACAACGCACTGTCAAAAGCGCGCTTTGAGTTTCGTTGGGAAGATCAATTCAACCTCGGCCTCGATCCCGACACTGCGCGCAGCTTTCACGATGAAACACTGCCAAAAGAATCGGCCAAAGTCGCACACTTCTGTTCGATGTGCGGCCCCAAGTTCTGCTCCATGAAAATCACACAAGATGTGCGCGATTATGCTGCTGCACAAGGCATTGCCGTTGGCAACGCGCAAACGGTGCGCATGATTGATGTGGAATCAGAAATGGCAGAAAAATCGCGAGAGTTTCGTGAAACTGGCAGCAAGATTTATCACAACGTGTAGCGACAACACTGGATAGCCGTGACATGGATAAGCACTTGGGTAGCGATAGCGTAAAGATCGAGCACACAACAACGCTTTGCCAAGGTTTTTTTCGTGTGCTGCGCTATCGCTTACGGCATGCGCTTTTCCAGGGCGGCTGGAGTGCCAGTATGACGCGCGAGCTGTTTGTGCGCGGCGATTCCGTCGGCGTGTTGTTGTATGACCCCGTACAGGACTGCGTGGCATTAGTGCAGCAGTTTCGCATCGGCTGCTTGAACAATGAACACGGTGCCTGGGTGTGGGAAATCGTTGCCGGTATGGTTAAACCCGATGAGCACACTGCCGATGTTGCAGTGCGCGAAGTCAAAGAAGAAACCGGTTTACAGATTTCAGCAGCGCAACTCATCCCCATCACGCGCTACTACAGCAGCCCCGGCGGCAGCGACGAACGCTTGCAATTATTTTGTGCGCTCTGCAGCCTGTCGCCAACACTGGATCAACTGCATGGCCTAGCGGTCGAGCATGAAGACATCCGCGTGAAAGCGTTTGACGTTCACACAGCGTTTGGTGCTATCCTTGACGGAACAATCAATAACGCCGCTAGCATCATTGCCCTGCAATGGTTACAAATCCACAGGGAGGCACTGCGGCAACAAGCTCTGGCTTTGGATCCACAGACATGATCAGCCACTTCAACAACAACGCCGATGTTCATCTGTTGCAGATTACGGACTGTCATATTCACAATGAACGCGGTCGTTTGTTATCTGGTGTAGACACCTATGACAGCTTGGCACAAGTCATCGACGGGGTTCTTACACAACAGCCTGCCGCAGCACTTGCGCTGATCACCGGCGACCTGACCCACGAGGGCGACGAACGCGCCTACCGCTTGCTGCTGGAGCAATTGGATCGTTTGCCGATGCCCTTCTTCTGGCTGCCCGGCAACCACGATCACTTGGCGCCGATGGCCAGCACCGCCAATCACGAACGCCTGCACTGCAAGCAGATCACCACGCCGCACTGGCAAATATTGCTGCTCGACACGCATATCGAAGGTGAAGTATCAGGTTTGATCAGCCAAAGTGAATTGAGCTGGCTCGCCACAGCGCTATTGGAACATCCAGACAAGTACGCGGCGATTTTCATGCACCACCCCTTGCTGCCAGTCGGTTGCGATTGGCTGGATCCGCAGCGCATCGCCAACGCTGAACAAGTCATGACGCTATTGGATAGCTCTGCACAAGTGCGACTGGTCTGCAATGGCCATGTGCATCAAGAATATTCTCTCCGGCGCATGCACTATCAATTTCTTTCTACACCCTCAACCTGCATCCAGTTCAAACAGAACAGTGCCGACTACGCAGAAGATGATTTGCCTCCGGGCTATCGCCGTTTTGTATTGCACGCCGATGGCAGTTTCGATACCGAAGTCGTGCGCGTGGGTCAATTGGTACGCGTTCCCGGTGCGCCCCGAGGCTATGACGGCTTCAACTGAAGCCCGCGCCGCGCCTTATTCATCGCACATCTCGTTCATCGCACATCATTTTTTATGCTTTCCGCCATTGTTTACATTCACGGCTTCAACAGCTCACCACAATCACACAAAGCACAACTGTTTCGTCAGTGGATGGCAGCACATCATCCGATGTGTACCTTGCACATCCCCGCGCTGGCACCCTACCCGTTGGATGTCATCCACCAACTAGAGAATCTTGCCAGACAAGCACCACACAGCACCGGCTTTATCGGCAGCTCGCTCGGCGGGTTCTATGCCACATGGTTGGCAGAAAAATTTGCAGCACCCGCCGTGTTAATAAATCCTGCGATCAAGCCTTTTGAAACGCTGTCGCGGTATTTGGGAGAAAATCAAAATTTTCACACGCAGGAGCGCTACACTCTCACGCAGCAACACGTCGATGACTTGCATTCTCTGTATGTGGAAAAAACCTCGCACCCAGAACGCCTACGCTTACTCCTGCAAACAGGAGATGAAACGCTCGATTTTCGTGAAGCTGCCACACATTTTTACCAAAGCCCTGCTGTGATTGAATACGGCGGCGATCACGCTTTTCAAAATATTGAACGCCATTTCCCTGCCATGCTGCAATTTCTGCAACAGCACCGCTAATCTACTCTGCGACACGCGACTTGTTTTCCCGTTTTATCGTAACCCCAAGTACGGTACCGCTTTGTATCAATGTGTAACCTGCCCGACGGATAAACACCAAAACCCATATTCCAGCGCTCACCTTGCCTGCGCCAGAACTCACACAGCGCTTCGCCTGCAGCCTGATCATCATTTACCGTGATATCCAATGCAAAACTACTGGTATGTGTACTACGCGCGGCACCGTCTGCGCACTCATTAAGTGCAGGATTGCGATAGCTGGAATGCACTTCAATGCGACCTTTTATCACGCCAGATGACACCAAATGTTTTATCAAACGCAACACCGATGTCACGGCCTCCCATTGCTGTTTAGGCGGCACCACAAATTGCTCTGCCTGACACTCTTGCCATGCCGATGCCGAACGCAACAGCTGCGACATAGGCAGCACCTCGGCTAAATTTCGGCGCGCCAGATAGCGCGAGTACGCTTGTACCTCCTGCTCGTGTTGCGTGTACCACGCCTGCCATGCATCGAGCTTCGGCGGCTGAGGCTCCCTTTGTACCGAGGTACAAGAGGCCACAACCAAAAACAGTAGACTCAGTAATACTCGCAAGCAGCGCACTTACAGCGCTCCCGTAAAAAACGAGGCTATTTGCGGGTTAAAAACGACCTCTGGTATACCTTCAACGCCGACAAACACAATCGCATTTTGCGCGTAGCTGCAACATAGCTCTATCGCCTGTTGTCTACTCACTGGATAGGCAAAAAAACTGTTCTCCCGCCAACTGTTATCTTGATTTGCTCCATAACCATCCAAAACCAGGCAACCATTTTTTTCCAGCTCTGCTTTTAGCTTATCGTTGGCCGCATTGTTTATTGGCACGCTCTTTTTTTCGCCAAAAGGATTCCACGCCGTAATAAAGACAGCGCCTTCAGCGGCACTCGTCGCCAACAGAGTCCTAACCGCTGCTGACACCTGGCCAACACGCAGCGTGATCTCCTGATCCGGTGCAGACACACAGTAATTGGCATTGCTGTAAATGGCGCAAAGCGTTTGCAGCGATTGGCTCACCGATGCCTACTTCGACGGGATACAAGTGCCCGTAGTCATTGCGCTGCTGATTTGGCCAGCGCGTACAGGATCAGCGCCGGATTGCTTGGCTTGGCTGTAGACCTCACTCCACATACTTCTCATTTGCGATTCTGCTGCCAGACATTCAGACAAGTTATTGAATACCAGATCTGTTTTTACTGGCATATTCATGACAATTGCTACAAGTACCCATTTCATGGCTTTCTCCTTTTAACATCTATTACGCATGTTTAGCTCGACGTCATACACATCACATACTACTCGGCATTTGGTTTTTATGGAGGGATTGCAGGAGGAGTCCATATACGACTTGTTAGGTGCATTCATTTTTCACGATTTTCGTAGTGATGCCAAATGCGCAAAATGACAACCGCGCCTGTGTGAAGCGCATACCGGACAATATAATTTCCAAACACAAAATCTCTGATAACACCGGGAGTTGGCGCAAGCTCAACGTTGCAACCAATTTCCGGAAAGAGACACAGATTTTCAATGCGGGCAACCAACTCAGCAGCAACTCTTGCTGCCGCAACTGGATTTTTTTCTGCGATGAACTCACGCAACCGCACTAGATCCTGAACTGCCTCAGCAGAGTAAACCAGTTTCACAAGCTGACCTTGGGTGGTGGCAACTCATTGCTTGAACCCCAACTATTAAGCCAAGCATGCACTGACTCTCCGTCAACAACCCTGCCCTGTGCCACAGACTCCATAGCCTGAAGCGTTTCTTGCCAGCGCCGCTTTTCCTGCTCCTGCCGCTCAATAAACTCTTTAAGCGCCTGATTTATAAGCCAACTTTTACTTCTATGCAGAACCCCGGCCATAGCTTGAAGACCTTGCGC
>CAZZNL010000130.1:0-5128 GCA_964655625.1 uncultured Pseudomonadales bacterium | reverse complement strand
ATCGATGCCCATACATCGGTGGTAACGAGATCGGCATCGCGCACGGCGACTTCAATATCGTGGCTGAGTTCAACGCAATCGCGACTTTGTTGCAGCAATAAATTATTGGGTTCAAAACCGGGTGGGCAGGCGATACGCAGTTTGAAGCGAAACTGCCTGGCAGCTTGCATCCAGGTCTGGCACATATTGTTGCCGTCGCCGATCCAGGCAACCGTTTTGCCGCTGATTTCACCTCGGTGTTCTACCCAGGTTTGAATGTCGGCCAACACTTGGCAGGGGTGAAAGTCATCAGTGAGTGCATTGATAACCGGCACGCGTGAATACTGCGAAAACTTTTCCACAATATCGTGTGCAAATGTGCGAATCATGATGATGTCGACCATGCGCGACAGCACGCGCGCAGAGTCTTCCACCGGTTCGCCGCGACCGAGTTGTGTGTCGCGCGGAGACAAAAACATCGCGTGGCCGCCGAGCTGCGCCATGCCTGCTTCAAACGAAACGCGCGTGCGGGTAGATGATTTCTCAAAAATCATGCCCAGCACTTTGTTGCGAAAAATTTGCGGGTCTTTGCCGGAAATGTGTTCGTCTTTCATGGTGATGGAGCGCTCAATCACTTCGCGCAATTCAGCAGGTGAAAAATCCATCAAGGTGAGAAAGTGGCGCACGGTCATACAAACATCCTCACGCCATGTCGTGCAACAGGGCGTGCAAGGTGTCGACGAGCAGGGCGGCTTCCTCGTCACTCATCACGAGTGCGGGCAGCAAGCGGATGACTTTGCCTGCTGTGACATTGATCAATACGCCTTTTTCTGCAGCTTTGGCCACTAGGTCTGGCGCATCCTGTTTCAGTTCGATGCCCAACATCAAGCCGAGGCCGCGCACAGCAACCACGGCAGAACAATCCGCCAGCTTTTGTTGCAAATCGGCGAGCAGTTTTTTGCCCAGTTGTTCGGCGCGTTCGACCAGTTTGTCGTTGATCAGCGTATCGACCACGGCTTGCGCGGTGGCGCAGGCCAAAGCACTGCCGCCAAAGGTGGAGCCGTGATTGCCGGGTTGGAACAGCTCGGCTGCTGCGCCGCGTGCGAGGCAAGCGCCGATGGGGAAGCCATTGCCCAAGCCTTTGGCGGTGGTGACGACATCCGGCAGGATACCGTTGTGCTGATAGGCAAAATATTTGCCGGTGCGGCCATTGCCCGTTTGCACTTCGTCCAGCATCAGCAGCCACTGGTGCTGGTCGCACACGCGCCGCAGTTCGTTCAGGTAGTTAGCAGCAGGAATGTGTACGCCGCCTTCGCCTTGCACCGGTTCTGCTAGAACGGCCACAACATTGGGGTTGTTGGCGGCAATGGTTTCCAGAGCTGCAATATCGCCGTAAGGCGCGCGCACAAAGCCCTGCACCAAAGGTTCAAAGCCCGCTTGTACCTTGCGATTGCCCGTGGCGGTCAGCGTGGCCAGAGTCCGGCCGTGGAATGCACTTTCCATCACCACGATCACGGGCAGCTCAAGGCCTTTTTTGTGGCCGTACAGACGCGCGAGTTTGATGGCGCACTCATTGGCTTCAGCGCCCGAGTTGCCGAAGAAAACTTTTTCCATCCCCGCCAGTGCGCACAGTGTCGTGCCCAGCTTTTGCTGCTGGGGAATGTTGTAAAGGTTGGACGTGTGTACCAAAGTCGCGGCTTGCTGGGCAATGGCTTGCGCGATGGCGGGGTGTGCATGCCCCAACCCACACACGGCGATGCCGCTGATGGCGTCGAGATAGCGCTTACCATCATCTGCAATCAGCCAGCTGCCTTCACCACGCACGAAAGTCAGCGTGCGTGTGCCGTAGGTGTTCATTAGTGCGAGGGACATGGTTCTACCGTTGACGAGAGGTGTTCCAAAACGAAAACAGGCAGCTCGCGCTGCCTGATCGACCAAACAGGGCGTAATCCTATAACGAAGGGGGGTGGTGGGCAACTTGGGGGCGCGTAGAAAGCGTGTTTGATGGTAATGGCTGCACTGGGTGTAGACGCTGCCCTGAATGCGGGCGCTATAGCAAGAACATTCCCTTCGCCAAAAATAGAATGGCGATCATCTGCACAAACACGCTGCGGTGTATCCAGCGCGACAGCGTCGGGGTGAGCCGCTTGCGCTTCATCTGGATCATCACCGTGAGAAAGTGAGCAAAGATGCTCAGCGCCAGCACAATTTTTAGTGTCAGCAGGGTGCCGAAGGTGCTGGTGAAAGGTTGTGCCAGTACGCCGCGATAATAGTGGCCTGCCAGCGCCAGACCGGCTGCGTACAGCGTGAGAATGACCCAGGGCATGATGCGCTTGGCGCGCTGACCGAGCGCGCGCTCAAATTGGTGCTGAGAATTGGCATCCAGTTGTTTTGCGGCCTGGCTGACAATCAGCAATTCAAAAAAGACACCGCCAATGAAAAATGCAGCGGCAGTGAGGTGGATAAATTTGAGTGTCAGGTACATGGATATTCCTCAGCCGGGGCGACCGTCAAGGCGCGTGCGGCACAGCATAGGCCCGTAAATAACGACAAACTGCAAAAAGGCCAGGCTCCAGCCGAGGGTGGCCAGCCACATGGCAGTTGAGTAGGCAAGGGATGGGCCTGCTACGCGCAACAGGGTGGCGATATTGATCAGTACAAAGGCGGCGACAAAGCCTTTGGGTGGCTCTAGTGGCCTACCGGTGTGTCCTAGTGAAACGCGAGCGATCATCGCGAGAATCAGTCCGCCGATAGCGCCGACCGTCAGTGCATGCAGAGCTTGGCTCATGGGGATAGCCGCGCCCAAGCTCCACAGCGCCAACCCGAGTAGCCCGATAACCAACCAGGCGCAGGCCAGATGCAGCGACCACAACAGCGGGACACGCAATAGGCCAGCATCAAACCAGCGCACCAGCCGAATACCGT
This sequence comes from uncultured Pseudomonadales bacterium, assembly GCA_964655625.1. GTDB lineage: Bacteria > Pseudomonadota > Gammaproteobacteria > Pseudomonadales > UBA7239 > UBA7239. The sequence goes on along the minus strand of CAZZNL010000130.1, from coordinate 2,224 downwards.
GGCCTACAGCGAGCAAGAGCAGCAGGATGCCGCCACTGTTTGCCGGTGCCTGCAGCCACACACCGCCGGCTGTGAGTGCGGCCAGCAAAGCGGCACCTACCAGCAGTGACCCATCCAGCCAAGGCCAAGCAGATACCTGTTCTGACTTTTCCAAGCCTCGGGCGGTGAAGAAGGGAATAACGCGCCCGCCGATCAAGGTGATCATCGCCACTACCAGCCAGACAGCCGCCAGGCAGCCCTGTCGCTGCCAGCTATCGTTGCCCTGTAATACGCCACCCAATGTCAGCAGTTCAGCCAGTGTGAGTAAAGTCAGCACCGCCACAATGGGGTAGTTACGGTTTTGGCGCACAGCCCACAGCAGTCGCCCCATGGCAATGGCTACGGCGGCAAAGAAGAGCGTGTTGATGGCAAGCAGGGTGAAAGGTGAAGGTAGCCACCAGGATGCCCGCGCCAACAGCCAGAGTACGACCAACATGGCCAGTGGTCTGCCAGAGAGGCTGGGATGCCCTGTCCAGGTTTGCACGGCCGTCAGCAAAAAACCGGCAATGATGCCGCCAGCAAAGCCGAACACCATTTCGTGACGATGCCATGCCAGCCAGCCACCTATTGGTGAGGGGAGCGTCCAGCCCGCGAGAAACACGCCTATCCACACAGGCACTGCGAGCAGCGCCAGCAGAGCGCCCAGCAGAAAAAACGGGCGAAAACCCAAACGCAGGATAGGGGGAGTAACCATTGCATCAGACTCCTAATGGCTGGCCTGCTCCGAGCAGCGTGGCAATACCCAACACAGCGAAGACGCCGGCGGCAATGGTGTGCACCAGTCGCATGGGTATCTTCTCTGCCAGCTTATCACCTGCAAATACCGCAGGAACATCGGCAATCAACATGCCGAGCGTTGTGCCAATGACTACTAGCAAGGGCGCAGCATAGTGTGCCGCCATGGCGACCGTGGCGATCTGTGTTTTATCGCCCATTTCTGCGAGAAAAAACGTCACCAGCGTTGCACCAAATACCCCCAGACGCTTGGCGATTTGCATTTCTTCTTCTTCAATTTTGTCGGGAATCATGGTCCAGATCGCCATGCCGATAAACGATAAGCCCAACACCCAGCGCAAAACACCGGGGCTTACCATCGCCGTAATCCAGGCACCCAAAGCACCGGCCAAACCGTGGTTGACGATAGTGGCAGCGAGAATGCCCAGCACGATAGGCAGCGGCTTTTTGAAACGCGCCGCGAGTAAAAAAGCGAGCAGCTGGGTTTTGTCGCCAATTTCAGCGAGCGCAACCACACCGGTAGAGACGAGGAGAGATTCCATAAAAAACCGCCAAATTTAAGGCGGTAATTTTAGCGGAAGGCACACATGAAAACGTCAAGCCGTGTATTTCTCAAATCTGCCCGCCCACGCCTTTGAACTTCTCAACAAAGGCCGCGATTTTCTTGAACACGCTTTGTTTTTTTGTCAGGTATTGCGGATTCAGCGGGCTCATCTTGGGCAGAACGGCATTGAGCTCCGTACCGCTGTCACTGGCAAATTCCCGCTTCAGCGATGTAGTGATATAGCGTCGCGCTGCCTCTGCATTCAGGTTTTCGGCGGTGATCAACGCTTGCGCCTCGCGCTGCTGTTCCGCCTGGGCAGCCGATTTGCGATATTCGTGATGGCGCAGGTGTCGAATTACAGAGATCGAATTAGGAGGGTGCAAACAAAAACGCCCAACTGCAAACAGTCGGGTGTTGGAGAGTAGTGGTGTGGAACAAGAAACCCACTCACTACTGGAGACAATGATTACTCCTGCGTGTTGCTGCGGTTCAAGCGCCAAGTAATCGTCTTGCCAACACTGATTGCATGTCACGGCGGCCATCTGCAATCAGGTAGATGATGACTCGGCTGCCTGTGACACGGTAGATCACGCGGTACGGCTTGAAGAAGGTCTGGCGATATTCTTTGATCCCAAGGCTGAGCAGTTCCTTCGGATAGCTACCGCGCTCCGGAGATTTGGACAGACTCTCTGCAACCTTCATCAACGCATCCAACACATGGTCGGCGTTGGCCACACAATCGAATTTGGCGATGTAGTCGTAGATGGCCTCCAAGTCTTGCTCTGCGCCCTCGGTGAGCAGAACTTCGAATTTGGCAGACGTGCCAGACATCAGATAGCGGCTTGCTTGGCGCGAAGACGGGCGACGACATCGGCTACAGGTTTGACCTTGCCAGCGGCTATGTCT
>CAZZNL010000129.1:0-5174 GCA_964655625.1 uncultured Pseudomonadales bacterium | reverse complement strand
TCGATCACCAGATGTTTCTTTTGCGGCAAATACACCACGACATCCGGGCGGCGACGCCCTTCCTCTGTGGCGATACTCACTTCACGCTGGTAATCCTTGCCCAACTGCAAGCCTGAACGATCCAGCACATTTTCCAACACCAACTCACCCCAATTGCCTTGCAATTTCTTTTGCCCACGCAGCGCAGTAGACAACTCGTGTGCCTCCGTAGTAATGCGTTGATTGAGTTCCTTTAGCTGCTCCAACTCTTTGCGTAACTCACCCTGTTGAGTGGTTTCACGGTGGTGAATTTCCTGCACTTCCTTCTTGAAGTTATCCATCGACTGCTGAAAGGGATTCATGATTGCATTCAGCGTCACCCTGCTGCTTTCCTGCAAAGATTTACTTTTTGCTTCCAGAATATCCGCCGACAACAGCTTAAATTGCTCCACCAACTTTTCTTTCTGCTGCTCAAAAGTTACCAGCTCGCGCGCATGGCTGGCTTCACGTTCATCCATGACTGTTTGCAACTGTGTCTGCTCACGCCGCACATCGGACAATTGCTGGTGTGCGACATTAATTTGACGCCTGCTATCCTCCAATTCTTTAACCAGACGAGCCTCTGATGCATTCGCCGCAGACATGCGCTCTTCCCAGCGACTGACATCCACTTGCAAATCGTGCAACCGGGCTTCCAGTGCCGCACGTTGCCGGCTGCTGCGCAGCACCAACACCACACCGCTCGCGCCTGCACCCAGCACCACACCCACAATAAAAATCATCACACTGATGGCGATCATCTCGCCAGACCACAAACCCACTGCCATAAATATTCCTGAATACGTTTCGCTGTTGATACTTTACAATCGTAGCAGACCTGAGGGATCACATGACCAACACCACCTTGCTGCCAAGACCGCTTCATCGACTGCGCTCTATATTGCTCAACACTGGCATTGTTTTACTGGCACTATTGCTGAGTTTGCTACTGGGCGAGTGGATTGTTCGCACTTGGATGCCCTGCCCTGATTACGGTGTCGGCAAACGCCCCGCCTTACGCAATAACCTGTTTATGTACGACCCATTACTGGGCTGGAAAGGCACCCCCAGCGCACACTCTCCCTATATCAGCAAAGACTTTATCATCAATGTTCATCATGACAGCGCTGGCTATCGCAATCAAACACCGGCATTCATACCCAATCGACACAACAGTCTACTACTCGGCGATTCCTATGGCTGGGGTTGGGGTGTGGAAGATAACGAAACCGCTGCTGCAGTTTTTAATCAGCAGCACCCCAACTTCAATATTTATAATTTAAGCACGCCTGGTTATGGCACCGATCAGGAATGGCTCACGCTGCAACAATTTATAGAGCGACATCCTCAGGCACACTATCAGGATGTCATCCTTTTGTTCTACTACAATGATTTTGAAGACAATGCGAGCAACGAACGCTACAGCTACCCCAAGCCTTCTTATCAGTTACAGAGCGATGGGCAATTACAGTTAAGCACTGTTCCAGTACCGCTGCATATTCCAGAACCCGTATCCATCACTGAACCACCACCAGCGCGCAGCATGTTGCAAAACAGCCAACTACTGAATTTTTTTACCGATAGCATATTGAAGATATTTTTTGCACCAAAACCCACAAACAACACCACCTCATTGACACTGAATGCATTTGAACAACAAAACATTGCCATCACAGAAAAACTACTACAAACCATGCAGAGTTTCTGCATCAGTAAAAATATGCGCTTCCATGTAGTATTTTTGATGACCATCAATACCGACGCGCAGCCCGCACTGATGATCAATACGCTGGCCTCTCGGCTGCAACAAAACGGCATTGCCAACTCTTATTTTTACAGTCGCACCTTTCCGCGCACCGATCTGTGGCTGGACACCCATTACACACCCTACGGGCAAGCACTATTGAGCAAGCACCTCAGCAACATACTGACAACAACGTACTAACAACACCCTGATAGCAACACCATCCCACTGGGTACACTATCGATTCAAGATATCGCGACGCAAACGCCAATCCGGTAGAAACTGATCCATAAAGCCCTTAAATCTGGCATTGTGTGATGGCTCCAGCAGATGCACCATCTCGTGTACCAGTATGTACTCAAGGCACTCTCTCGGTTTGCGCACCAACTCTGCATTCAATCGAATGCTGCGCTTTCTCGGCGTACAACTACCCCAGCGCGTTTTCATTTTCTGGACAACACACTTCTCAACCCGCACGCCCATCACGGGTTCCCACTTGGCCAACAAATCAGGTAATACCAAACGAATCTGCTCGCGACACCAGGCGTCAATCACTGCTTCTCGTTTGTCTGTGGCAGTATCGGGTTTCACTTGCAACATCAATAGCGACGCTTCTTGCCACACAATCGGCGTCCCCTCTTTTTCAATGACACGCAGTTGCAAACTATTGCCCCATACAACGTGCATCTCTCCACTGATGCATTGCAGTGGCACCACAGGTTCCTTTGCCAAAACCTTGCGTTGCTGCTGTCGTATCCAAGACAGACGAGATTGTGCAAACACATGCAACACCTCGGTGGGCATACGCAGCGGTGCCGACATCCGTACCGCCCCCAGCGGTGGATGCACACTCAAATGCACATTCTTGATGCGCTTGCGCACTAGCTCAATGGATATCTCATCAAATTGCAGCTGATGAGTATTTTTTCATGAAATTTTACTTTGCTTAAACATACTCACATTGAATATTTTTCTCCAAAAACAAAAAAGCCACCGGTTTCCCAAGTGGCTTAACTGTCTGCTTTATTTGGTCGGGACGAGAGGATTTGAACCTCCGACCACTTGACCCCCAGTCAAGTGCGCTACCAAGCTGCGCTACGCCCCGTTATTCGGTTCAGAGTTGCTTTTGCGCCTGGGGCGGCGACAGTACGGAAAGCAGATCTTCGAGTTCAACAATCATTTCTCGTACCAGTGCGCGGAAGCGCTCTGCGCTTTCATCCACTACGGTGCCATCTTCTGACAAACGTTGACGCGCACCGCCAATAGTAAAACCCTGCTCGTACAACAATGAGCGGATTTGGCGAATGGTCATCACTTCCTGGCGCTGGTAGTAACGACGATTGCCACGGCGCTTCACCGGCTTGAGCTGCGGGAATTCCTGCTCCCAGTAGCGCAAGACGTGCGGTTTTACATCACACAACTCGCTCACTTCCCCGATGGTGAAATAGCGCTTCCCAGGGATAGGTGGCAGTTCGTCGTTATTGCCGGGTTCCAGCATCATTTACTTACGTATCCTGTCTCAATCGTTTCAACCGGCTTGACCGGCATCGCCTTCAAAGGCTTCAACACGCGCTTTCAGTTTTTGGCCTGGCCTGAACGTGACAACGCGTCTTGCAGTAATTGGAATCTCTTCGCCGGTTTTCGGGTTGCGACCGGGACGCTGACTTTTATCGCGCAAATCAAAATTACCAAAGCCGGACAATTTTACATTTTTGTTCTGCGCTAATGAAGTGCGAATTTCTTCAAAAAAAATCTCGACGATCTCTTTGGCTTCACGTTTGTTCAATCCCAACTCTTCGTAGAGCCTTTCAGCGAGATCTGCTTTGGTCAATGCTTCAGCCATTGTCAGTTCCTTAGTGTGGCATCGTGTTGCTGTTGCAGCGCAGCCAACACACCCTCCACCCATGCGACGATTTCTGCTTCAGCTAGAGTGCGCGAAGCATGCTGAAAGGTCAAGCCTAATGCGACACTTTTTCTTGTGGATTCAATGTGTTCGCCGACATATACATCAAATACCTTGAGGTTGGTAAGGCACTCGCCAGCCACTTTGCGAACTGTGTCACACAGCGCCGCTACCGGCAGCGAACGATCCACCACCACCGCCAAATCACGACGCACTTCGGGGAAACGTGACACCGATGCAAAAGCCGGCTTATGCGCCGCCAACAAAGCGCTGCGTTCCACTTCAAACACAAATACAGGACCAGGAATATCCAGCTTGCGTTGCAGTTCCGGGTGCAGCGCCCCGATCAAACCCACGGCAACACCACGATCCAAGACCGCAGCAGTCTGCCCGGGGTGCAGCGCAGGATGTTCCGCCGCCACAAAACTAAAATCCGCCGCGCGCCCTGTGCGCGCCAGCAGCGCCTGCAAGTCACCTTTTAGATCATAAAAATCGGCTGTGGCATTGGCACCACCCTCCCAAGACTCGGGATCGCGCTGACCGTACAGCAGAGCAGTAACCACCGGCTGCTGCTCCAGCTGCCCTGCCTGCAAACGAAAACGCAGACCCGACTCAAAAAAACGCGCGCGCGTCTGCTGGCGATTCAAATTGTGTTGCAACGTGTTGACCAAGCTGGGGATCAGACTGGCACGCATGGCAGACATTTCTGCAGAAATGGGATTACGCAGATTCACGGAGGGCTGCTGCGGCTCAAACTGCGCCTGCAATTCCGGCGAAATGAACGAATAGCTGATCACCTCACGGTAGCCCCGCGCCACCATCACGGCAGCCACTGCCTCTGCGGGCAGATCCGTCTCTGGCAGTGCCGTCAGATCTAGCCCCGCTTTGATCGTATGTGAAGGCAACCGGTTATAGCCATAAACCCTAGCCACCTCCTCGATCAAATCTTGCTCGATGGCAATGTCATAACGCCAGCTCGGCGGCGTAATTTCCCAAGCGTCATTACTGACCTGCGGCTGAAAACCAAGTCGCGACAGGATGGCTGTCACCTCCGTTTCCGGCAGCGACACTCCCAAATATTGATCCAAACGCGCCCGGGCCAGCTTCACCGGCTTGCGCTGCGGCAAATGCTCTTCAGAAACTACATGAACTGTAGGTCCCGGCTCGCCGCCCACAATTTCAAGAAGTAATTTTGTAGCAAATTCAATAGCATGTAGCTGAATATTAAAGTCAACTCCACGCTCAAAACGATGTGAGGCATCGGTATGCAAGCCATATTGGCGCGCTTTACCCGCCAAGCTGACCGGATTAAACCACGCACTCTCCAGTAAAACATTGCGCGTGTTTGCAGCAACAGCACTCTGGGCTCCACCCATAATGCCAGCCAGCGCTAATGGCTTAACCGCATCGGCAATCAGTAGCGTGTCCGGTTGCAGCTCAACCGTTTGGCCATCCAACAAAGCCAAGGACTCACCAGGCTTGGACAGACGCACCTCAAGGCCACCTTCC
>CAZZNL010000128.1:0-5180 GCA_964655625.1 uncultured Pseudomonadales bacterium | reverse complement strand
GTATCGGGAGCTGCAAGCGTTAGCGCAGTTTGCCTCTGATCTGGATGAGGCGACTCGAGCGCAGTTGCAACACGGTCAGCGCGTGACGGAGTTGATGAAGCAGAAGCAGTATCAGCCACTCTCTGTTGCTGAAATGGGTGTGCTGCTCTACGCGGTAGATAATAAGTTCTTGGATGATATTCCAGTCAACAAAATTGGCAGTTTTGAGACATCCTTGCTGTCGTATTTGCACGCAGAGCAAGGCGCGTTGCTGGCAAAAATCAATGAAGCTGGTGATTACAATGCCGATATTGAGGCGAGTATTCGCGCTGCGCTGGAAAAATTCAAGGCAACGCAAACTTGGTAAGAGCTGACTCGACTTTTTTTGTAAGGTAGAACACTTATGGCGGGCGCCAAAGAGGTACGCACCAAAATTGCCAGCGTGAAAAGTACGCAGAAAATCACCAAGGCAATGGAAAAGGTGGCGTTTAGTAAAATGCGTAAAGCGCAAGAGCGCATGGCTTACGGCAAGCCATATGCTGCGCGTATTCGTGCAGTGATCGGGCACATAGCCAATGCAACGCCTGAATATAAGCACCGCTACATGGTGGAGCGCCCAGTCAAACGAGTAGGCTATATCGTCGTATCAACGGATCGTGGTCTTTGTGGTGGTTTGAACACCAATGAGTTCAAGCTGGTTGTCAAATCGATGAAGGCTTGGAGTGATCAAGGTGTTGCCATGGATATCTGCACAGTGGGTAGCAAGGCGCAGGCGTTTTTCCGTAGTGTTGGCGGCAATGTTGTTGCATCCATGCGAGATTTGGGTGATGAAGCTTCGGCGGTTGATTTGCTGGGCGGCGTAAAAGTGATGCTCGATGCCTTCGATGAAGGGAAAATTGATCGCCTCTTCATTGTGTACAACCGCTTTGTGAACACGATGACGCAGCAGCCTGAGCTGGAACAGTTGTTGCCGCTGGAGGCAGAACAGGATTTGAAACGTGCGCATAACTGGGATTATCTCTATGAGCCAGATGCACAGCTGTTGTTGGATGGTCTGTTGGCGCGTTATATCGAGTCTCAGGTATATCAGGGCTTTGTAGAAAACAAAGCGTGTGAAATGGCAGCGAGAATGGTGGCGATGAAAAATGCCACGGAAAATGCAGGCCAAATGATTGATGACTTGCAGTTGCTCTATAACAAAGCACGGCAGGCGGCTATTACCCAAGAATTGTCAGAAATCGTTAGCGGTGCAGCAGCCGTCTGACTGTAATCAATATTGCGGAAATCGAAGAGGATCCATAAATGAGTAGCGGTCGCATAGTTCAAATTATCGGTGCAGTTATCGACGTCGAATTTCCGCGCGATGCCGTACCTAGTGTCTAAGACGCATTGAAAGTGGATGGCAAGTGTCTTACCCTCGAAGTGCAGCAGCAGCTGGGTGACGGCGTTGTGCGCGCCATTGCCATGGGTTCTTCAGAAGGTATCAGTCGCGGCTTGCCGGTGACAAACACAGGCAGGGCGGTGTCAGTGCCTGTTGGTAAAGAAACGCTGGGTCGTATCATGGATGTGCTCGGTGAGCCTATTGATGAGAAAGGCCCTATCGGCGAACAAGAGCGTTGGGCCATTCACCGCAAAGCGCCAAGCTATGACGAACAGGCGGCGAGCAACGAATTGCTCGAAACCGGCATTAAAGTTATCGATTTGGTCGCTCCATTTGCCAAGGGCGGCAAGGTGGGTCTGTTCGGTGGTGCGGGTGTAGGTAAAACGGTCAACATGATGGAGTTGATCCGTAATATCGCCATTGAGCACAGCGGTTACTCAGTATTTGCGGGTGTTGGTGAGCGCACGCGTGAAGGTAATGACTTCTATCACGAAATGACGGATTCCAACGTTATCGACAAAGTGTCTCTGGTGTACGGGCAGATGAACGAACCGCCAGGCAACCGTCTGCGTGTGGCGTTGACCGGTTTGACCATGGCAGAAAAGTTCCGCGACGAAGGTCGTGACGTTCTGTTCTTCGTTGATAACATCTACCGTTACACTTTGGCGGGTACAGAAGTATCGGCGCTGTTGGGTCGTATGCCTTCGGCAGTAGGTTATCAGCCCACATTGGCTGAAGAGATGGGTGTATTGCAAGAGCGCATTACTTCCACAAAAACAGGTTCGATTACATCTATCCAAGCGGTTTATGTACCAGCGGATGACTTGACTGACCCTTCACCGGCCACCACGTTCTCACACTTGGATGCAACTGTTGTATTGAGCCGCGATATCGCTGCCAAAGGTATTTACCCTGCGATTGATCCGCTGGATTCCACCAGCCGTCAGTTGGATCCACTGGTTATCGGCCAAGAGCACTATGATGTGGCGCGTGGCGTACAAACCATTTTGCAGCGTTACAAAGAGTTGAAAGACATCATCGCCATCTTGGGTATGGATGAGTTGTCGGAAGAAGACAAGCAAGCGGTGAGTCGCGCGCGTAAAATCGAGCGCTTCATGTCGCAACCGTTCTTCGTGGCTGAAGTGTTTACTGGCTCTCCAGGTAAATACGTGTCGTTGAAAGATACTATCGCGGGCTTCAAAGGTATTCTTGCTGGTGAGTATGATCATCTGCCAGAACAGGCGTTTTACATGGTGGGTTCTATTGATGAAGCCATTGAGAAAGCCAAGACACTGAAATAATTACTGCTGGGAAATATCATGGTCATGACAGTGCATTGCGATATTGTCAGCGCAGAAAAGGCTATCTTTTCTGGTCTGGTTGAGCAAGTAGTCGCCAATGGTTCGTTGGGTGATCTGGGTATCCAGTTCGGGCACGCACCATTGTTGACTGGGTTGACGCCCGGTCCTGTGCGCGTGCGCAAGCAGGGTGGCGAAGAAGAAATCTATTACGTCTCTGGTGGTTATCTGGAAGTACAGCCTAACTTGGTGACTGTTTTGGCGGACGTGGCAGTGCGTGCGGACGATGTTGATGAAGCGGCGGCAGAAGCGGCACGTCAACAGGCTGCACAAGTGTTCACCAATAGCTCTGCAGAAATGGATTACTCGCTGGCTGCGGCGCGGCTCGCGGAAGCGGCTGCACAGTTGCGCACCATTCAACAACTGCGCAAGAAATTGGGCAAAGGCTGATTCAAGTAATTATTTGCGGTACAAAAAAGGCGGCTTTGGTCGCCTTTTTTTATGCTTTAATCTGCTTCGCATTGTGAATGCTTTCGTACAGGATTTTTGAGATGCCTCTGGATATTATTATTTTGGCTGCCGGCCAGGGAACCAGGATGAATTCTGCGCTGCCCAAGGTGTTGCACCCGATAGCGGGCAAACCCATGTTGCAGCATGTGATTGATGCCGCGCACGCTTTTGATGATGCCAAATTGCATGTGGTCATTGGCCATGGCGCAGAACGGGTGCAGCAAACGATTAAAGATTCTGTGCATTGGGTTATTCAGGAGCAGCAGCTCGGCACTGGGCATGCGGTGTTACAGGCACTGCCACATTTACGTCGCGATGCGACGGCTTTGGTTTTGTACGGCGATGTACCCTTGGTCAATCCCTCTGTTCTCAAACAAATGGTGTTGTCAGTTGATCAGCGCAATATGGCGCTGTTGACTGTTGAGTTGGACAATCCTGCAGGATATGGACGAATTATTAGAGATAAACAAGGACATGTGGCCAGTATCGTTGAGCAAAAGGATGCCAGTGAGGAGCAGTTGCGAATCAGGGAGGTCAATACAGGGATCATGGCGGCACCGGTAGAAAAACTTGTAGATTGGCTGCCATCCCTAAAAAACAATAATGCGCAACAGGAGTTCTACCTCACCGATATTATCGCTATGGCCAATCAAGATGGCGTGCGCATCAATACTCACGCAGCACTCAGTGAGGCTGAAGTGTTGGGTGTGAATGATCGCCATCAACAGGCACGGTTAGAGAGAATTTATCAGGACAAGCAGGCGCGAGCTTTGATGGCGCAAGGCGTGACCTTGATGGATCCTCATCGTTTTGATTGTCGCGGCCAGATACAGGCTGGGCGCGATGTAGTGATTGATGTCAATGTGGTTTTTCACGGCCTGGTTGAGTTGGGCAGCAATGTTGTTATCGAACCCAATTGTGTAATTGGTAATGCAAAAATTGGCAACGGCGCCAGAATAAAAGCCAATACGATTATTGAAGATGCCGTGATTGGCGATCATGTCGATGTTGGGCCTTTTGCCCGCTTGCGTCCCGGCACGGTGTTGGGCAACGGCGCAAGAATTGGTAATTTTGTGGAAACCAAAAATGCTGCTTTTGGTGAAGGCAGCAAAGCAAATCATCTCGCCTATATCGGCGATGCAATTGTTGGTGAGGATTGCAATATCGGCGCCGGCACTATTACTTGTAATTACGATGGCGCAAACAAATACAAAACCGTGATGGGTGATGGTGTGTTTGTGGGTTCCAATAGCACGCTGGTGGCACCCTTGACTATCGAAAGTGGTGGGTTTGTTGGTGCAGGTTCAACCGTCACCAAAACCGTACCCGCCGATACACTGGCGATTGCGCGCGGTCAGCAGCGCAATATTGCCGGATGGCAGAGACCTAAAAAACAGAAATAGGAATAAACAGGTATTGTTATGTGTGGAATAGTTGGTGCGATTGCCGAGCGAAATATTACCGGTATTTTGGTAGAGGGTTTGAAGCGTCTGGAATACCGTGGGTATGACTCTGCAGGCGTTGCTATTTTGGAAAAAAACGGTGCAATTCGTGCCTGTAAACGCGTTGGCAAAGTGGCTAATGTGGAGCAAGGATTGAAAGAAGAGCCCTTGGTGGGTTCACTGGGAATTGCTCATACACGCTGGGCCACTCACGGTAAGCCTAGCGAAGCTAATGCACATCCGCACTTCTCAGGGGATCACGGCATTGCTGTGGTTCACAATGGTATTATCGAAAATCATCAGCAGTTGCGTGAGACTTTGACGGCTAAAGGCTACAAATTTTGTAGCCAGACTGATACGGAAACGATTGTTCATCTGATTGATGACTGCTGGAAAAAAGAAGGTGATCTACTCGATGCTGTGCGTTGTGCAATTGCACAGCTTGAAGGTGCTTATGCACTGGCAGTGATTGCAGCAAAAGAACCCAACAAGATGATTGTGGCGCGTGAAGGCAGCCCGCTAGTGGTAGGTATTGGTTACGGCGAGAACTTTGTAGCCTCTGATCCGCTG
>CAZZNL010000127.1:0-5183 GCA_964655625.1 uncultured Pseudomonadales bacterium | reverse complement strand
GTTGATAGCAGTCCTGCGGGTTTTTCTGCGCGTTGGTTGCAAGACGTATTGAAACAGCAGTTGCAGTTTGACGGCGTTGTTTTTAGCGACGATTTGACCATGGAAGGCGCGGGTGTCATCGCCGATATGGGTGAGCGCGCCCGTGTGGCCTTGGCGGCGGGTTGTACGGCATTGTTGGTGTGCAATCAGCGTCCGGCGCAATTGGCGGTGGTGGAAGCGCTGCAGCAATCGGGTTTGCGCCCAGCCAGCAATTTACAGCGATTGAAGCGCCCATTTGCCTGGAACAATTTGGATGCATTGCGCACCACAGAAAAATGGCAGCGTGCACATCGGTTGCTACAAGAAAGTCTTGCTGCATGAGTGAAGTCTCTTTGGCTGAAGTTGAACAGGTTTGGCGTGAAGCAGACTGTCTGTTTACTCGCGAACAAGTGCTTGCGGCAATTGATGCAATGGCAGAAGCGATTACCCTGCAGCTCAGGGGCAGCAATCCTTTGTTGTTGCCCTTGATGAGTGGGGCAACGGTGATTGCCGGCAAGTTATTGCCGCGTCTCGATTTTCCATTGCAACTCGATTACATCCATGCGACACGTTATCGCAATCAAACCAGCGGTGATGCTGTTGAGTGGTTGGTGAAGCCGCGCCATGATTTGCGCAATCGCACGGTATTGGTTATTGACGATATTCTTGATGAAGGTATTACCTTGCATGAAGTATTGCAATGGTGTCGTGAACAAGGTGCTGCCGCCGTGTATTCCGCTGTGTTGGTTGAGAAACACCATGACCGTCGTCAGCCGCCCGATTTGCACGCCGATTTTGTCGGGCTATCAGTGCCAGACCGGTATGTGTTTGGTTACGGCATGGATTACAGAGGCTATCTGCGCAACGCACCCGGGATTTACGCCGTAAAAGACATGTAGCGCAAAAGGTTGAATATGAGTATTGCGATCATTGGTGGCACGGGGCTGGATCAGCTCGACGGTTTGCAAATAGGCGAAAAAATTTTTGTAGATACGCCTTACGGGGATCCATCTGCGCCCGTGCAGCAGGGAACGTATCATGGCAAATCAGTGTTCTTTCTGGCGCGGCACGGTGAGCAACACCAGTGGCCGCCGCACCGCGTGAACTATCGCGCCAATATGTTTGCCTTGAAAAAACTCGGTGTGGAGCAGGTGATTGCGGTGAATGCAGTCGGCGGTATTCATCATGATATGGGGCCTGCTGTGATCAGCGTGCCAGATCAGATTATTGATTACACCTGGGGTCGAATTCATACATACAGCGACGATGAATTTTCCGAGTTGCAGCATGTCGATTTTACTTTTCCGTATGCCGAGCGCACGCGTGAATTGTTGCTGCGTGCAGCGGATGCTGCGGGTGTGATTACTTTGGCGCGTGGCGTTTACGGTTGCACGCAAGGACCGCGCTTGGAAACGGCGGCAGAAATTCGGCGCATGCAGTGCGACGGTTGTGATTTAGTGGGTATGACAGCAATGCCAGAAGCGCCGCTGGCGCGTGAAATTGGCCTGGATTACGCCAGCTTGTGCGTGGTGGCTAACTGGGCGGCAGGTTGTACCGATGAGTTGATTACCATGGAAGCTATCGACGCTACACTGAAAGTTGGCATGGACAATATTCGAAAGATTTTGCAGCAGGTATTGATGCTGGCGTAGTTGCAAATAAATTGCATCTAATCAATGACTGGCATGCTATCCCGCTAACTGTTGCAACAGATTTTCAACAGCCTCAAACCGTGCTTCGGCCAGTTCCAGATCTTCTTTGATAACTAGGCGTTTGCCGTCTTCCAGTTTGTAGCGTGTGGGGAATTGCTGCATCAATTTGACCAGAGTAAATGGATCAACGCTGGTTTGTGCGCCAAATTCGATGCGCAAGTTGTTGCTGCCAGCTTCAATTTTTTCGATGCCCATTTTTTGCGCGCGCAAGCGCAATGAAGTCTGGCGAAACAGGTTTTTGACTGGATCTGGCAGTAAGCCAAATCGGTCAATCATCTCAACCTGCAATTCATTCAGCGATTCATCGTCGCTGGCACAGGCAATACGGCGATACAGCACCAAGCGTGTGGCGGTGTCTGGTAGGTAGTGATCGGGAATGAGCGCCGGTACGCGCAGATTGACTTCATTATTTTGTACGCCGGTAATGTTCGCACCAGCAGTTTTTCCTTCCTGTAAGTTTTTAACCGCACGCTCCAGCATTTCCATATATAAACTGAAGCCGATACTTTCTATCTGGCCACTTTGTTGTTCGCCGAGCAACTCACCGGCGCCGCGAATTTCTAGGTCGTGGTTAGCTAATAAAAATCCAGAGCCCAATACATCGGCATGGCAAATGGCTTCCAGGCGTTTTTCAGCATCAGAGGTCAGGTTGCGCGCATCGGGTGTCAATAAATACGCATAGGCCTGGTGGTGAGAGCGACCGACGCGACCGCGCAGTTGGTGTAATTGCGCCAAGCCGAATTTGTCTGCGCGCTCGATGATGATGGTATTGGCGTTGGGTACATCGATGCCGGTTTCAATGA
Source organism: uncultured Pseudomonadales bacterium (assembly GCA_964655625.1). GTDB lineage: Bacteria > Pseudomonadota > Gammaproteobacteria > Pseudomonadales > UBA7239 > UBA7239. Next base: position 2,650 of record CAZZNL010000127.1, on the reverse strand, counting down.
TTGTGGTACATACCAGCACATTGAAACGCTGATGATAAAAGTCGCTCATCACTTGTTCGAGTTCGCGCTCGCGCATCTGGCCGTGACCTACGCCCACACGCGCTTCAGGCACCAACGCTGTAATGGTATTGGCGCACTGCTGAATTGTGGCGACATCATTGTGCAGAAAATACACCTGCCCACCGCGCAACAATTCGCGCAGGATGGCTTCTTTTACTGTGGCGTCGTCATAGCTGCGCGCAAAGGTTTTGATGGCGAGGCGGCGTGCTGGTGGTGTGGCGATAATGGACAGGTCGCGCATGCCAGCCAGCGACATATTCAGTGTGCGCGGAATGGGTGTGGCGGTCATGGTGAGAATATCGACCTGCGCACGCATCGCTTTCATGCGCTCTTTCTGTTTTACGCCGAAGCGATGTTCTTCATCGATAATCAGCAGGCCGAGATTTTGGAATTTCACATCGTCTTGCAATAAACGGTGTGTGCCGATGATGATATCGATTTGACCAGCAGCGACTTTTTCCAAAACAGCTGTTTGTTCCTTGGCGGTACGAAAGCGAGAAATGGTTTCAATGCGCACGGGCCACTGGGCAAAGCGGTCGCGGAAGTTTTCACCGTGTTGCTGGGCAAGCAGCGTGGTCGGCACTAACACTGCTACTTGTTTGCCGTTCATGGCAGCGAGAAATGCGGCGCGCATGGCCACTTCGGTTTTGCCGAAACCGACATCGCCACACACGAGGCGATCCATAGGTTTTGCAGCTTGCATATCGGCGATCACCGCAGCAATAGCGCCCTGCTGATCGGGTGTTTCTTCAAAGGGAAATTCAGCAGAAAACTGCTGCATTTCAAGGTCGGGCAGAGCAAAAGCGTCGCGTGAACGCGCGGCGCGGCGCGCATGAATTTCCAGTAGCTTGGCTGCAATATCTTCAATTTGTTGTGCGGCTTTGGTGCGCGCTTTTTGCCACTGTTCGGAGCCGAGTTTATGCCAAGGCGCTAGCTCGGGGTCAGCGCCGCCATAGCGGCTGATCAGATGCAGTGATGTCACCGGCACATAGAGGCTGGCATCACCGGCATAGCGCAGATGTAGAAATTCACCTTGTGCGCCGCCAATTTCAAGATTGATCAAGCCGTGGTAGCGTCCTACGCCGTGTTCCAGATGCACAACCGGCGCACCGAGAGACAATTCATTCAGATGTTTGATGGCATTGTCTGAAGCATCGACTTGCTGTTTGCGTCGGCGCTGTTGCAGCACTTGCTGGCCAAATAATTGGCTCTCAGATAGCAGCAATAATTGTGCTTGCGGTAGCCACAGACTGCGATCCAGTGCCGCTTGTGTCAATTGTGTGCCGTTATTGTTAGTGAGAAAAGTTTGCCAGTCGGCACAATCTTGCAGAGGCAACCCATGCTGGGAAAATAGTGTGTGCAAGGCCTCGGCGCGACCGGCTGACTCTGCGCACACTAGCAAGCGTGTGCCGTTGTGCTGCGCTAGAAATTGTTGCAGTGGTGCCAAAGGTTGGGCGTTACGTGGGTGCAGAGCGATATCTGGCAGCGGTTGAGTGCCGAGATCATCCGCATGGGATTTATCTTCACTGCATTCAATACCGGGAAAGTCTTTCAAACGTGCAAACAACTCATCCGTTATTACAAATGCTTCATGTGGTTTGAGTAGTGGACGGTACTGTTCTAAATGCAAGTTTTCGTAACGCGCATGAATTTCTTGTTGGTATTTTTCTGCTGCGGCATGAATATCGCCAACGTGTGCTACCAGACAGTTTTGCGGCAAGTAGTCGAGTAGCTGTGCGCACTGCTCAAAAAATAAAGGCAGAAAATACTCCGCGCCGGGTGAGGCAATGCCGGAGGCAATGTCTTGGTACAGTGCTGATTTTTTCGGGTCGCTGTGAATAAAGCGTGCATGCCAGCGATCAAGAAAAGTATTGATACCTTGCGTCGTTAGTAAAAACTCGCGCGCCGGTAGCAGGCGAATTGAGGTGACTTTGTCAATGGTGCGTTGCGTTTCTGGGTCAAAACTGCGCAGTGACTCAATTTCATCATCGAATAAATCGATGCGATAGGGCAGTGCGCTGCCAGCGGGGAAAATGTCCATCACCGCACCGCGCACAGCAAATTCACCGTGCTCACTGACGGTGTCTACGCAGCGGTAGCCGCAACTTTCCAGTTTTTGGCGTGTGTTGTGAACGTGAAAACGCTCGCCGGTAGTCAGGTTGAAGACTTGGCCGGCAATAAAATCGCGCGGAGGCAGTCGGTTCATCAAGCTGGTGACGGGCAATACCAGCACGCAAGGCTCACCAGAGAGCAGCTGCGACAATGTTGCCAGACGCTCGGACACGATGTCCTGGTGTGGTGAAAAGCTGTCGTAGGGCAGGGTCTCCCAAGCGGGAAAGTTCAGCACGGTGAGTTCTTTACCGCCAAAGAATTGCATTTCCTGCTGCAACTGGCGCGCACTGCTGGCATCGGCAGCAATGACCAAGAGTGTTCCGCGATGGGATTTCTGGACATTGGCCAAGGCCAGGCCGGTGGCGGCACCGTGTAAACCGTTCCAGCGTTGGCGGTGTCCATTGGCGATGCGTAGAGGGGGCTGGAAAATGCTGAGCATGGCTGGGTGGGCAGTCCGAAAGGGTCTGCTATTATAGCG
>CAZZNL010000126.1:0-5184 GCA_964655625.1 uncultured Pseudomonadales bacterium | reverse complement strand
CACCACCACCATCGTCAACAATACTGCCCATACTGTTGACGATGGTTTTTGCGTTACCTGCAAATCAGAACACGCTTGAATCAAGGTGCATTAGTGCCGTTGAAGACTCGCACTTCGCCAGCGTCTTTGACTGTTTTGGGTTTATTAGCGGTGCCGCCAGATACATCACGCCCCTTGGCCACCATAACGAGATCACCTTTGCCATCACCGTTCAGATCACCGCTGGCCACTGCCGAACCCAAATTGTCTTTGGCAGCTTTGCCAGCCCAGCTATTCAATTCAGCACCGTTATTGCCTGAAAAGAGCTGTACCAGACCAGCTGCTGCCAAGGTTTTGCCTGTGCCTGCGTCTACCGCTTTCATACCAGGCGAACCCACCAGGATGTCATCACGCCCATCGGCGTTAACATCGCGCACAATCGCCACTGACGTACCCATTAAACCTTTGGCTTGTGTGCCCTGCGGCAAGCTCACACCCGCATTCAGTGTGGCGCTGCTGCTGGCACCTAACCACACGGAAACAAGGCCTGCTTGCCCGTTGGCATAAGGTGCGCCGATCACGAAATCATCTGCCAGACTATCGCCATCGATATCACCGCCGCCTGCAATACTGGCACCAAAACGCTCACCTTTGGTAAGACCAACTAGCATCAGATCGTGATAACCGTCGTTAATCGGCGTCACCAGATGCACTGCACCGGTGTCTTTGCCGTTGTTGCTATCAGCCCAAGGCATGCCGATGGCCAAATCTCCCCAACCATCACCGGTAATATCACCAATACCTGCTACCGCAGACCCCAAGCCGCCATTGGTCTCGCCACCGTAATAATTGGCAATCGGCGTTGATGCCCAACCCGGACGATAAACATACACAGCACCGGCGTTGCGGAAGACATTGCTGCCGTCAGTCGTCCAGAGGCCGGGCACACCCACGGCCACCCAGCCGTAGCCACCCAAACCGGCACTCTTGATGCCACTGACTGCAAAGCCCATGCGATCGTTGGCGCTGTCTCCCTGCATTTCATTGAAGGATGTTGGCAAACCAGAAAACATGTCGACATCAAACAAGCTGTAGAAAAACACCTGGCCCGCTTTTTTGAGATAGCGATAGCTGCCCCAATCAAAATATGTGCCGGGGGCTCCACTCACCAAATCGTCAACACCATCGTTATCCAGATCCGATGTGCCTGCCACGGACCAACCGTACAACTGCCCTTTACCACCACCGATGTTGAACCACACCGCTTTGCCCGTCGCGCCAGAAATAACTGCGGCAAAACCAATATCTGGATAACGCGAACGCCCATATTTGTAATCAAAATAAGGCGCACCAACGATGAAATCACTCACACCATCGCCATCAAAATCACCGGTGCTGACGGAGAAGCCCGCCTGCGCACCTTTGGTGTCGTCCTTGTTAGCAATACTGCTCTCTGCAAACAAATGTAGCCAATCACCATCCAGTGGCAACGGATCCGCTGAATCATCGACGCCGTCATTATCGCTATCGGTATCTTGCGGATTGGTACCGGCAAGAAACTCTTGCAAGTTCGTCACGCCATCGCCATCCGCATCACCGGCGGCATCATTGACGGACGGATTCAAACCGTGTGAATTCTCCCAAGTGTCATCCATGTAGTCGCTATCGACGTCCACCAACGGTGCAGGACAATTCACGCCAACAGCTTTGAATGCCGCATCGACATCTACTTTGCTATAGGCAAGATCGTCCGTGGCACTCAACACACCACATGCAGCATCAACATAATTTGACAGCGGCGTCCAATAATTGACGTTGGCAAAATAGAAAACCTTAAATGCTTTGGCCGGATCCCAGCCTGCGGTGTTCGACAACAAAAAATATGCGCGATTAAACACGCCGCTTGAATAGTGCACATTGATGCCATCGTAGTAATCACCGGCGTGTTTGATCGATTTTTTATCTTTAGTGGGATCTTCAAAATAGCGCAGCGCCTTGGCTTTTTTCATCACTTCAGCGCCAACCAGCCAGTCGACACTGCCATTGAGATAATATTCTGCGGCTTCGCCCGCTATATCAGAATACGCTTCGTTGATACCGCCGCTCTGCCCGTAATACTCAAGACCGGAGTTTTGTTCGGTATTGCCATGCGTAGATTCATGCGCCACCACATTCAATGACGTGGACAACGGAAAGAACATATCGGCGCCATCGCCAAAACTGGTGTACGCACCATCCCAAAAGGCATTTTCATATGCCGTTCCATAATGCACACGCAAAATAAACGGCCCACTCAACGGCGTTGTTCCCACATAACTTTTGAACATATCGTTCGTCACTTTTGCATAAAAGTGCGCATCATTCAGCGGCGCATAACCGCCATTAACCGTTTGAAACGTATTGCGCGGACAGGCATAGCTGTAGGGAGTACTGCCAGAAAACCCACCGTTCAAATTAACCGTTTGCACTTCGGCAGTCTGCATCGTACATGTAGGGCCCGCTTGCGCCACATCCAAAAAAGGCACACCCGCTGATCCATACTCGATCAAGCCTCGCTTTGTGTTACCGCCGGGGCCTGTACCGATTTCTGCGTGCGCCATGCCATCCCATGTTTTCAAAATACGGCCATCTGTGGCATCAATGATGAAATAAGGACGCGCCGGATCAGCACCGGGCACCTCCGCTACGTAGTTGATGTACCACGCCACATGCGCTGTTTGATTGGCATCGAGATAAATCACCAACTGCACTTTTTCATTGCGAAACACGGGTGAAACGCCGTGACGCGAAACGATATAGCGCCCCACTTTTTGTTTGGCTTTTGCCAACGCAGCCTGGCTTGAAATTGCTGGATTGGTCAGTGCGCTATCTGCAACATCATTTTCTATGCCATCCACAGCCACACCGGTCAGCGCCTGCACCTGTCCGCTGGCATCACGGTGAATCAACACTTGCTCGCCATACACAGGGACGCCCTGGTAACGCTGCTCATAACGGGCATGCGTTTTACCGGCGGCATCGCGATTTTCGCGCAACAAGTGAAAGCTGTTACTCGGGCTCAACGACAAGGCTTGTTGCAATGCCGAGGCCGACGGCACTGCCGCCTGCTTGAGCAAAGCAGGATCAGCACCCTGTAACTTAACCCGCTCCGCCGCCAACAGCGACTGGCTGGCGGTGGCCACACCAGCAGCCAACAGACACAGACATAGGTTTTGAGACACTCGCTTCATATCATTGCACTCCATGGTATAAATCAATGACCGTATTCGCGGCAGAGTATAATGCTGAATTCGGCTTGCTGCCTTGCGCCAACCTATCGATGATGAATTCGCCATGAACATGAAAGAGATCTGCAAATCCAAAAAACTCGACGGGGTGTGTTACGACATCCGCGGCCCGGTGCTAGAAGAAGCCTACCGTATGGAAGAGGCTGGCCAGCGTATTCTCAAGCTGAACATCGGCAATCCTGCGCCGTTTGGTTTGATGGCACCGGATGAAATTCTGAAAGATGTGGTCTACAACCTGCCGCAAGCCGAAGGCTATAGCGAATCCAAAGGCATGTTTGCCGCTCGCAAGGCAGTGATGCACGAGACCCAGCGCCTCGGTATTGCCGGCGTGCAGATCAATGACATTTATTTGGGCAATGGCGCCAGCGAACTGATTGCCATGGCACTGCAAGGGCTGTGCGACAACGGCGATGAAATACTCATCCCTGCCCCTGATTACCCGCTATGGACCGCCACCACCTCACTTGCCGGCGGCACACCCGTGCACTACCTCTGCGACGAAGACAACGGCTGGAATCCAGACATCGCCGATATCCGCAGCAAAATTACTGCCAAAACACGCGCCATTGTGGTGATCAACCCAAACAACCCTACCGGCGCCGTGTACGACAAATCTATTTTGCAGCAAATTGTCGATATCGCCCAAGAACACAACCTGGTGATTTTTGCTGACGAAATTTATGACAAGATTCTCTACGACGATGCAGTCCACACACCGATGGCAACACTGGCCACTGAAGTGTTGTGCATCACTTTTAACGGCCTGTCAAAAACTTATCGCTTAGCGGGCTTTCGTTCGGGCTGGATGATTATCAGCGGCAACAAAAGTATCGCCAAAAGTTACATTGAAGGCCTGGACATGCTGGCATCCATGCGTTTGTGCGCCAATGTGCCTGCACAATTTGCCATTCAAACAGCGCTGGGCGGTTATCAAAGTATTAATGAATACATTCAGCCTGGCGGCAGATTGCGCGAGCAGCGCGATATTGCCTGGAATATGCTCAACGACATTCCCGGCGTCAGTTGCGTCAAGCCGACAGGTGCTCTGTACATGTTTCCCAAACTAGATCCCGCTGTATACCCAATCAAAGATGATCAACAGTTGGCCTTGGATCTGTTGCGGCAGAAAAAAATTCTCATCGTACAAGGCTCCGGCTTTAATTGGATCGACCAACAGCATTTTCGCATCGTGATTCTGCCACGCGTGGATGAATTGAAATACGCCATCGAGCAGTTTGCCGATTTCATCAAAAACTACCGTCAGTGATGATGGGATGCGGCCATGGGCGATATTCACATCGATGATTTTTACAAAGATGCCGGCCGCATTCTGTTGACGCTGTACCAACAGTTTCCCAGGCCGTACACACTGTATGTCACGGATATTTCCGGCCCCGACGAGCCTGATGAATACGGTTTACACAGCAATCGGCACCAAGCCTGTTTCAGCACCATGATCTGGCTAGCTGATGCTGGCTGGCTGCGCTTTATCGACACCATCAATAAAGACGCTGTCGATCAGGCCGTACTCACTAGCAAGGCTTTGCGTCTTTTGACGACACGCGGCGACATTCGCTTGCTGCCGGAACAAACCGACATTCCACCCTCCGTCGCCGATGAAAACGCCAGCCATGTTCATCAATTGCGTTTGGCGTTGCGCAGTGGCGAATCTGTCAATGTTCGCCACATCATGATGCACCTTCTGCACGAAGCAGCGCAGACGTTTTAGTGCCAACACACAGCGTTCAGCCAGCCACTTATCGCCGCGTTATACCACCACATCATCAAGGGATGCGCAGCAACACCTTGACCGCATCGTTGACTAACGCCGCATCAACATAGCCAAGCACATTGGGATTGGCGCTCACCAAGGCCAATACTTCTTCATCATTGGCAAATTTTTTCGGCGGTACACCTT
>CAZZNL010000125.1:0-5192 GCA_964655625.1 uncultured Pseudomonadales bacterium | reverse complement strand
CGCGCATTACCAGTGGGATTATGTGTTGTTCTACAACGGTATCAATGATCTGTGGGCCAATCATGTGCGGCCGCAAGATTTTTATCGCGATTATCGTCAGTTGGATCCCTGGTATCGTCGCGGCTGGTGGTTGGATCACAGTGTGTTGGCTCGCTACGGCTACAACTTTTTGTACAGGCAACGGCAGGTGATCAATCAGGTTATGCAGGAAAGATGGTTTCCTGCGTACCAATTTGTTTTTCCGAAAAAACCGTATATCAACGCAGCTGACTTTGCTTCGCTGCCGGTGTTTGCGCGCAATGTCGAGCAGATTGTTGCAGAAAGTCGTCGTGTGGGCGCACAGCCGGTGTTGATCAGCTTTGCCTCACATTTGCCGGAAAATTATTCCCGCCAAGCGTTTCTGGATAAAACCCTCGATTATGTCAATCCTGACAATTACGACAGTCGCGATGTCTACAACTGGGGGCCGCCGGATTATGTGCGCGAAGGTTTGGCGCGCGAAAATAAACTGTTGCGCGAGATCGCCAGACAGCGCGATGTGTTGTTGATCGATATCGATCAGCAGATGAGTGGTCGCGGACAGTGGTTTGGCGATGTCTGCCACTTTAATGCCGAGGGCGTTGCGGTATTTTCTGCGCAAGTGGCTGAGGCTATGGCGCCGTTATTGCTGCGCGACGGACAGCAGTAACGGAATAATTTGTTCCAGTGATGTCGCGGTAAGGTCAGGTGCAGCCAGGGTATCTGGCCAAGTTTGTTGCGTGAGATTGAGCCACAGGGTTTTCATACCAACGGCTTGCGCACCGTGTATGTCGTCGACAGGATGATCGCCGATATGCAGGGATTCCTGCGGCGTGGTACCGGCGTTTTCCAGGGCGGCGAGAAACATATCGGCTGCCGGTTTTCCAGCAGCGAAATGATCGGCAGCCAAGTGAAATTGAAAAAAATGGTCGAGGCCGATGGCCTTGAGGCTGGCATTGCCATTGCTGATCGCGCCGAGTAAAAAATGTTGCGACAAAATATTCAGCAAGGCCTCGGTTTCAGGAAAAACATCAACGTGTTGGCGCAGGGACCAAAAAACATCAAAAGCCGTTGCGGCGGCAGCGGTGGCTTCACTGTCAGGTACGCTCACTTGTCGTAAAGCCGTTTCGGTGGCTACGCGTCGCAGTTCACTCATGCGGCTGCGCAATGCTGGATGAGTGTCGCGCAGTTGTTTGCGAAATTCCAAAAACTGCGCCGGTGAAAACTGTGTTGCAAAGTCGGGGTAGCGTTCTGCCAGCCATTGATAGCTGGCGGCTTCTGCACGCTGCAGCGCAGCATCAGGATTCCACAGTGTGTGATCGAGATCGAATGTGATCAGTTTGATGGTCATACAGAATCAGGAGTCGTCATGTGCGGCATCGCGCTTTTTCTGCGCGCGCGGATGGGCGGCGTCGTAAACTTTAGCCAGGTGCTGGAAGTCGAGATGCGTGTACACCTGCGTGGTGGAAATGCTGGCGTGACCGAGCAGTTCTTGCACGGCGCGCAAATCCCCACTGGATTCCAACATGTGGCTGGCAAACGCGTGGCGCAACATGTGCGGATGCACCGGTTCATTCAGCCCTTGTTTCATGCTGTAGTGTTTTAGGCGCAGTTGAATGGCGCGCACGCCGATGCGCCCACCTTTTGGGCTGATGAACAGCGCGGGTGTCGAGGTGTCTTCAGGAATGCATTCCCCGCGCACACGCAGCCACGCTTGCAACGCTTGTATCGCTTGGCGACCCACGGGCACCACGCGCTCCTTGCTGCCTTTGCCGCGCACGCGCACCAGTCCGCTGTTCAAATCGAGAGCGGGCAAATCCAGATTGGCCAATTCAGAGAGTCGCAAGCCAGATGAATAAAACAGCTCGAACATGGCGTGATCGCGCTGCGCCAACCAGCTGTTAGCGTCGATGTCCAACAGGCGACTCATCTGATCGACATCCAGCGTGCGCGGCAGACGGCGCGCGCTTTTTGGCGCACGCACGGCGGCGACGGGATTGTTGTCGATGTGGTGCTGACGTCCCAGCCAAGTAAAGAATTGTCTCCAGGCCGAGAGCATGCGTTGCAGGCTGCGCCCGGACAGGCCGCGCTGATGCAAGCCCGCTACCAATTGACGGATGTGAAATTCACGCCAGTGCCTGGGTGCGCCGATAGCCTGTTGCTGCGCATGACGAACCAATACCGCGAGATCGCGCTCGTAAGCCGACAGCGTGTGCAGCGATAAGCGCCGTTCGCTGGCGAGGTGTTGCAGGTACTGATCGACAAGTGCCTGCATGATCGCCCGTTAACTGCGCGCTGTTGGGCAGCGCGGCAGAGTGCGCGCCAGAATATCGGCCAGATAGGACAAAAACAGCGTGCCCATGCCGGAGTGGAAGTAGTCGGGATCAAAACTGCCGATAGCCAGTATGCCCAGTGGGTCTGTCGCGGCCGTGGCGTCCGGCGGCAGAATTGGCACTACGGCGGCGGAGCGCACCGTTTGTGTGGCCTGGCTGAACAGAAATTCAATCTCGGCGGGGCGCAGATGGCCGCAAGTGGGCTGGCGGGTGTTTAGCAGGGCGCCGATCTCCGCGCGCGCGGCAGCTAGCGTTGTGCTATCAAACAGCTGCAGGTGACAGGTATCCACTTGATAGTCATCGCGCAAACAGGCTTCAACGGTATCGACGATACCTTCCTGCTGGGTCTGATCGAGGATGGCCAACACCAGCTTCTGTGTTTTCTGAAAAAGACGGTCATTGTCGCGCGCGGTGTCCAGCAGGCGATTGAGGCGATGGCGCGCGTCGCGATTGCGATCGCGCAGCACGCTCACTTGGCGCTCTACCAGGGAAACCGCATGGTCGCCCGTGTGGTGCGGCAGTACCAGTTCGGACAGCAGACTTTCGTGCGCGATAAAAAAATCGGGGTGCTGGTGCAGGTATTCCGCCACCGCACTGGCTTGCAGTGTATGGGCAGCAGCAGTCTCCGGTGAGGATGCTGGCGAGGCGGTGTCGGCGTGAAATTCTTGCATGGGAGAAAACAAATCAGAGAGTGGGATTTGTTTATCTTAACCTGTTACGCTGTGGCTGTATGGCTGGCACAGCGTGGGGCTTTCTGGTAATTTCCCCGCCCGCTGTGGTTGTCAGTTGCAGCAATAATTCCGGCGGTGGACGCAGCCCACCTGTGTCAATGCAGTCATTGTCGGCAAGATTCAAAGGACCGTATGCTTAAAACTATCAAGCGTATCTTCAGACGTCAGGATGCCGCCGGGCATCAACACCGAGAGGCCGACAAGATGCCAGCAAAAACCAGTACTGCAAAATCACAGAAACCTGCCAAAAAAGCGGCACCCGCCGCCAAGTCAGCCGCCAAAAAAGTGGTTGAGAAAAAACCGGCACCCGCAAAAACAACTGTGAAAAAAGCAGCACCTGTTAAAAAAGCTGCACCAGCAAAAGCAGTTGCAAAACCTGCTGTGAAAAAGCCTGTAGACAAAAAGCCCGTCAACAAGAAACCGGCAGCCAAAGTCGCTGCGCCGGCCAAGAAAGCTGCACCAGTGAAAGCAGCAGCTGTTAAAAAAGTCGCAGTGAAAAAAGCCGCGCCCGCTAAGGCGGCACCTGCTAAGAAAGCAGCACCGACCAAGGCGGCGGTTAAGCCGGCCGTGAAAAAACCGGCAGCCAAAGTCGCTGCACCGGCCAAGAAAGCTGCACCAGTGAAAGCAGCAGCTGTTAAAAAAGTCGCAGTGAAAAAAGCCGCGCCCGCTAAGGCGGCACCTGCTAAGAAAGCAGCACCGACCAAGGCGGCGGTTAAGCCGGCCGTGAAAAAACCGGCAGCCAAAGTCGCTGCACCGGCCAAGAAAGCTGCACCAGTGAAAGCCGCAGCTGTTAAAAAAATCGCACCTGTCAAAGCGGCAACATCTGTAAAAACAGCCGTTAAGTCAGCAATGGCGAAAGTTGCTGCAGCCAAAGCATCGCCCGCTCCTGCTGTCAAAGCAGCGGGAGCAGTAAAACCTATCAGCAGTAATGCAACCAGTAGTAAGCCAACCAGTAGTAAACCAGCCAGTAGTAAACAGCCCGTGACGAAAAGCAGTAAACCTTCCGCACCCAAAGCGCCAGCACCTGTTGCTGGCAAAAAAGACTCATCCAAAAAGTCGACAAAAGACAAGGGCTTCACGCCCTATGAAGAAAAGATCGGCGAAGACTATATGAACGACGATCAGAAGGAACATTTCCGCCAGCTGTTACTGGATTGGAAAGCAGAGTTGATGCAGGAAGTGGATCGCACGGTCAATCACATGAAAGATGAGGCCGCCAACTTTCCCGATCCCGCTGATCGCGCCACACAGGAAGAGGAATTCAGTCTCGAATTACGCACCCGTGATCGTGAGCGCAAGTTGATCAAGAAAATCGACAGTACTATCGAGCTGATCGAACAAGATCAGTACGGCTATTGCGAGCAGTGTGGTATCGAGATCGGCGTGCGCCGTTTGGAAGCGCGCCCCACCGCCACCTTGTGTATCGATTGCAAAACGCTGTCTGAGATCAAGGAAAAACAGACTGGCGTGTGATGCCGCTGTGTTGACGGGGCGTTTTGCTCCGTCTCCTTCCGGCGCTTTGCACGCCGGTTCTCTGCTTGCCGCTGTTGCCAGTTATGTGGACGCCCGTGCTGCGGGTGGCCGTTGGTTGGTGCGCATCGAAGATATCGATCCACCGCGCGAAGAGCCGGGTGCCGCCCGGCGCATCCTCACCACTTTGGAGTGCCACGGCCTGCACTGGGATGGCGAGGTGTTGTACCAGCACACCCGCCATGCGCGTTACCGCGCAGTGTTGGCTGCTCTGCTTGAGCAGCAGTTGGCGTATCGCTGTGCCTGTAGTCGCGCGCGACTGGCTGCGCTGCACCACGTTTACGATGGCCATTGCCTGCGCCACCCGCCAGAGCCGGATCAACCCTGCGCCCTGCGTTTGCGTCTGCCGGATGAGACACTGGCATTTGTCGATCGTATTCAAGGACAGCAGTCTGTTGCCTTGGCCGCGAGCGGCGACTGTGTGATCCATCGCAGAGATGGACTCTTTGCCTATCAGCTGGCGGTCGTCGTTGATGACTTGGACCAAGGGGTGACGGATGTGGTGCGCGGCTGCGACATCCTGTCGTCTACGGCGGCGCAGGCTTACCTCCATCGCCTGCTCGGTGGCTCAGCCTTGCGT
>CAZZNL010000124.1:0-5226 GCA_964655625.1 uncultured Pseudomonadales bacterium | reverse complement strand
CATTGCTGGAAACGACATCCGCAATATGTCGGGCAAGAAGCTTCTGTCCATAAGGTGTGTAATGAGCGTCAAGCCACAGATCTGTACGTGGGAATTTTCGACTGTAGAAAAAAGAGTGCTTGATGTTATTCGCAGAGAGGCTGCCTGCCAGAGCATGCAGTAATACAGCGTTGTGTTTTTGAGTGTCTTGCGTCATCAAAAATACAACATGAAAAAACATGCGCTTGTGTGCGCACACCTGGCTAATTTCTTGAATGAGGCTATTAGCTAGCTTGATAGTGTGTTGCTCATCTGTGGTGATAACTTTTTGGGATGCATCTGAATACTGAGTTTCAGGTTTGAATATAACCCCGGCAATGGTTCGTTCGAATAAATTATAGAGTTGGATGTTTTGCTCCCATGTTTCAGGTGTGGGCTTTTCAGTGACAGGAATATCCTGAGGTATTTTTTTTCGCGGAACAGGGATGTTGGTTAGTGTTGGGGGGCTATTGTCGGCATAGATGTAGCGCGGCTTAGGGTAGCCGTAGCGTTCGGCTGCAGCGATGTCATCAAAGTCATTCATATAAAAAAGTAAGATGACGCCCCGATAATTATGGCCAGGTTGCGCTGCAAGTTGCTTATTTAGTGCAAGCAGTTCTTGGTCTGTGCCATAACCTGCAATGCCTAGGCTGTACAAGTTTTTGTGGGGATGTTGTTCATTAAAGACGGCGGCGGCGGTTTCATTGTCTTCTACGCCCCAGCCCCATGCGTACGAATCACCTAGCAACAGATAGTTGCTTTTGCCTGCAATGAATGGTGGTGAAATATTGCGGTACCCATGTGGGTCATGGCTGACATGGATGCGGAAATCTTTGCTGAAATAGGGTGTTTTTAAGTTGGGTACACCGCGCCAGCCCAGTAAGTCATCATACTCAAAAAGATTGCTGTAAAAAGCGGGCCTGATGCCGCCGCCATAATTCGGTGTTGGGAAATAAACGCGAACAATCCATTCTGCCATTAGCAAAATGGCAGCCAGAGAACATACAGTAATAATGCTGTTAATGAAAAATTGCTTGGTCGTTTGGCTGTATAGAGATGGCATTGCTGGTGGATTTAATCGGTTGTTTTTACCGTAGCTTCACTGGTAGCTGTGGGTTCCATTTTTTGTGGTTCGTGCAGCCACTCTTTCGCCAGCGAGAAACCCAATGCCAACAATGTGGGGCCGAGGAATACACCCAGAGCGCCGAATTGCAATGCACCACCCAGTACGCCGAGGACGATTAACACAAAGGGAAGGTTGCTGTTCTGGCCGATCACTAGCGGTTTGATGACATTGTCTGCAGATCCGGCAATACCGGCACACCAAACCAACATGAAAATAGCCATACCGGTTTGGCCGTGTTGGTAGAGCCAAAAAGTGACGGGCCCCCAAATGAGCACGGCACCGAACGGCACGAGGGACAGAATCACGGCCAAGAAGGCCAGGCCAGCAGCGGATGGAATATCGGCGATGAACAGTGCAATGCCGACTAGAAAACCTTGAGCCAACGCGGTGCCAAGAATGCCGAAAACTACGCCTTGGATGGTGCTGCCAGCGATATGGAGCAATTGCTGTGCGCGGCTGCCTGAAATGCGTTGCATGCCAGCTTGCAGCCATTGGGTCACGGAAGGCAGGCCAGCGTAGAAGAACAGGGTGATGAAGCAGCTCAGGATGATCATCCCTAGCCCTTGTCCGGCAATGGCACCAAAATGCAGCAGACTTTTCAAACCTAGCATCAGCGTGTTGCTGACTTGGGCGCGTACATCGGCATCGCCGAGGATGAGTTTGTCCCACCACTCCTGAATTTTGGGGCCGACCCAGCGTATCTGCACCAGCCAATCGGGCAGTGTCGGAATACCGGATTGCAGTTGATTGCGCAGATTCAGCGCGTAATCACTGGCGGCGCTGCCGAAACTGAGTACCGCGTAGATAAGCGGCAGAACAATCAGTGCAAAAATGGCGGTAACAAACAGTGCGGCGGACAACCAATTGTGATTGCCGAGCAGATTGTTGACGCGCCAGTAAAGGTGGCGGGTAGAAAAAACAAAAATGGCAGCCCATAGCAGTGCTGAAGAGAAGGGCAGCAGGATCATGATGCAGCCTGTAACCAGCAGGCCTAGTGCAATAAGTGTCGACACAGGTTCCAACAGGCGGCGGTCGAGCATGGCGGTCTCCATGAAAGTGTGTGACATCGTCATCGGGGTGAAAGGTGCTCGCATGGTAACATGCGCTTTGCAGTGTAAAACCAAGGAGATGCTATGCGCGCACAAATCATCACGATGCTGACTTTGCAGGGCAGTATGAATAGCAAGGTGCATCCGCAATGGCGTGAACAGGGTTACGAGTGGTATCGCGCTATCTGGGTTGAATGCGCGGAACTGATGGACCATTACGGCTGGAAGTGGTGGAAAAAACAGCAGCCCGATTTTGAACAGGTTAAATTGGAGTTGATTGATATTTGGCACTTCGGCCTCAGCAGCTTATTGGCACAAGATGAATCTATCGAGGCGCTGGCCGCGAAACTGGAGACTGTATTGCGCCGTGAGCATGCGGTGGAAGATTTTCGGCAAACGCTGGAAAGTTTTGTGCAATTGACGCTGGAGCGACGTGCGTTTGATCTGGATGCGTTCCTGCGCGTCACTGCGGCAGCTGGATTAAATTTTGATGATTTGTATCGCGGTTATATTGGCAAAAATGTGCTCAACTTTTTTCGTCAAGACCACGGTTATAAAGATGGCAGCTATGTGAAAAACTGGGCAGGTAAAGAAGACAACGAGCACTTGGTGGAGTTGATGAGCACTATGGATGCTCACAGTGCAGATTTTAAAGATGCGTTGTACGCTGGTTTATCAAAACGCTATCAGGCGCTAGTTGGCGGACAGTAATTAGCGTCGCCAGAGCAGAGATTGGAGCCAGCGCCACCAGCTATTGCCGCCGAGGACGAAGCGGTCGATGTCATCGAATTGTTTGGCCAGTGCTTCAGGGTGTGCGTAGAACTGGGTGCGAGTGCGAAACTCGGCGCTGGTATCGAGTTCTTTGACGATGCGCGCGGGGTTGCCGGCGACGATGACATTGGGCGGCACGTCTTTGGTGACGACGCTGCACGCCGCCACAATACTGTTGTCGCCGATGGTAACGCCCTTTAGAACAGTGGCGTGATCACCTACCCATACGTTGTCACCAATTCGCACCGGATAAGCCTGCGGATCGCGTTCGGTGCGATCGTAAATGCCGTGCCAATCGCAGTCTGTTACGTAAGCGCCATTGGCAAACATGCAGCCGTTGCCGATGGTGATTTCATCGGAAGCAGCAATGCGCACGCCGGGTGAAATCATCACTGCATCACCGATACGAATGGTGCCGCTTCCCGGTTGTCGTCCCCATACACCGATTCGCACACGTTGATCCGCTTCTGCAACAATCGTGGGCGATTCGCCGATGTAAATATTGTCACCAGAAATAACGGTGTACCACGGTTTCATAATGGTGTGGTATCGGCCGAGAGCCGCACATTCTGGACGCAGAAAAATTTCGGTATACCAATGGCGAAAACGCAACCAGTATTTCTTGACAAGGTAAGGGCGCAAATCCTGTTTCATGGTGCGTGCTTAGTGTTGCGTACTTAGTTTAGTGTTGAGTACCGAGTTGCAGGGTGAGTTTTTGCCCGGGTTTCAAACTGGTGTTGCTTTTGCTCAGTGCATTCCAGCGTTGAATGTCATTGACTGTGACACCGTATTTACGAGAAATAGCCATCAAAGTGTCGCCACTTTTGACGGTGTAGGTGGTTTTGCCCTTGGTGCTGGCCGTTGTTGGTGTCTTGGATGTTGCACTTGCAGCGGTGGCCGGTTTGTAGCTTTGGTTGACGCGGCCAGCGCTGCGCGCAGCGGCGCTGGTCGCATTGCGGCTGGCTACTGTTGTTGTAGTGCTAGGTGTTGTAGTGCTAGGTGTTGTATTGCTGGATGTTGCATTTCCCGGCAGCGTCAGTCGTTGTCCGAGTTTCAGTGCGTCATCGGTGCGCATGCCGTTGGCTTTGCGCAGTGCTTCTGCGGTAACGCCAGTTTTGCGTGCGACAGACCACAGCGTATCCCCCGATTTGACGGTGTAACTACCGCCGCTGCTGTTACTGCTGCGGCTACTGCTGGCAGTGCTGCTGCTCTTGCTTTTGGTGTTGCGAGCGGCTTTTTCTTCCATGGCCTGGACCTGCGGATTGGCGGAGCCATCATAGAGAGTGGACGAAGATGAGGAGGGCGGCATTAAATCGCCGATGCGCATCCCGGCGATGCGCTCCAGCAAATCGGTGGCTTGATCGACGGGAACTAGCAATCGATATGGGCCGCCGGGCGGTGTGGCCCAGCGGCTGATACCGGGGTTAAGCATGTGCAGCTCATCGCTATCAACATTGGCCAAGTCTGCGGCGAATGCTACATCCAGCTGGCCGCTAAAGTGCACTTCGGCGAAATAGGGGAGGTCTGGGACGTAGGCCCAATTCACACCATACAGTTCAGGATTTTTGCTGATCTGTGCCAGAGCGAGCAGCTTCGGCACATAGGCCATGGTCTCTGCGGGTACGTCCAGGTTCCAGTAGTCGGTTGGCAGTCCGCGGGCGCGGTTTTTGGCGACGGCTTTGTCGATGGTGCCCCAGCCGGCGTTGTAGGCAGCAATGGCTTTGAGCCAGTCGCCCTCGTAGTGGTCTCTTAGGAAAATCAAATAGTTAATGGCGGTATCGGTGGCGGCTGGGATATCGCGCCTGGCGTCATACCACCAATTCATTTCCATTTTCAGGTGCTTGGCGGTGCTGGGAATGAACTGCCACAGGCCTGAAGCATTACTGGTGGAGATGGCAAAAGGGTTGTAGGCGCTTTCAACGATAGGAAGTAGCGCCAGCTCACCGGGCAGGTTCTTGGCTTCCAGCTGGTTGGCGACGTGGTAAAGATAGCGTGAAGACCTGGCTGATACCCTGTGCAGGTAGGCCTGATGGCGGGCGTACCAGTTTCTCTCCTGGATGATTCGTTCGTTGGTGGTGCTGTTGGGTAGCTGGTAACGGCGCTCAATGCGTTGCCATAGGCTGGGTGCCAGCGGTGGGGCTTTGCTCCATTCAGCCAGGCATCGTTGGCCGTCACTCCGTATCTTGTAAGAGAACAGTGAAAAGCGGTGATGACGATACTTCCCGCCTCCTTCCTGTGAAACGGATTCACAGCCGGATAGCA
>CAZZNL010000123.1:2006-5232 GCA_964655625.1 uncultured Pseudomonadales bacterium | reverse complement strand
AGGGGTATTTGGTGTCGGCAATTTGCGGGTAGCAAATGCTGTCGGGGAAAGTAAAGCCGTGAAATCCTGCGGCTTCGGCGGCCTGAGCCTGTGGCACGTATTGATCCACAGGGCACATGGTGACATTCAGAGTAAAGCGCATAACAACATCTCTCTGGGAGGGTCTGGGCAAGAGGCGCATGATAAATGTACCGCCCCTGTCATGCCATGCTGATAAACTGGGCACCGTTCCCGTTCCGCCTATTGCGCTTGTGACATGAGCTCCCTGCCTGCACTCAATCCTCGCCAGCGCGAAGCTGTGCGCTATATCGACACCCCGCTGCTGGTGCTCGCGGGTGCCGGCAGCGGCAAGACGCGAGTGATCACCGAGAAAATCGGCTGGCTGATTCGCGAATGCGAATACAAGGCTCACCAAATTGCTGCGGTGACCTTTACCAATAAAGCCGCCAAAGAGATGAAAGAGCGCGTCGGACGCCTGCTCGGCAGTGAAGCGCGCGGCCTGCAAGTCTCCACCTTCCATTCGCTAGGCCTCGACATCATTCGACGCGAAATCAATGTGTTGGGCTACAAACGCGGTTTTTCCATTTTTGATCAACAGGACTCACAAGCCCTGCTGCGCGAGTTGCTACTGAAAACCGGCGATGTCGATAACGACTATGTGGAAATGGCGCAGCACATTATTTCCAATTGGAAAAACGACTTACAAACACCTGATGTGTTATTGCAGCGCGCCGCCACACCGGGCGAAATGAATCTGGCGCAGCTGTACGAACGCTACCTGCGCTCGATGAAAGCCTACAACGCGGTGGATTTTGATGACTTGATCGCTCTGCCCGTGCAGTTATTTGAAAAGCATCCCGACGTGCTCTCACGTTGGCGCCAACGCATACGCTATTTACTGGTTGACGAATATCAGGACACCAACTCCTGTCAATACCGTCTGGTGCAATTGCTGGTGGGCGAACGCAATGGTTTGACGGTAGTCGGCGATGACGACCAATCCATTTACGCCTGGCGCGGCGCGCGCCCAGAAAATCTGGAACAACTGGAGCGCGATTTTCGCGGTCTAAAACTGATCAAACTGGAGCAAAACTACCGCTCTTGTGGGCGCATACTCAAAGCTGCCAACCAATTGATCGCCAACAATCCCCACGCTTTCGATAAAGCGCTGTGGAGTGAACTGGGTTATGGCGACCCGATTCGCGTATTGCACTGCGCCAGCGAAGAAGCAGAATCAGAACGCATCGCCACCGACATCCTGATGATGCACTTGCAACAGCGCGAATCGTTTCGCAACTTTGCCGTGTTGTATCGCAGCAATCATCAGTCGCGCATACTGGAAATGCAGCTGCAACAAATGCAGGTGCCCTACACCATCACCGGCGGCACCTCGTTTTTTGCGCGCGCAGAAATTAAAGACGTCATGGCGTATTTGCGTTTGCTGGCCAACCCCGATGATGACAATGCTTTTCTGCGTATCATCAACGTGCCGCGCCGCAAAATCGGCCCCGGCACTTTGGAAAAACTCGGCTTGTACTCGCAAAGTCGCGAAGGCAGCTTGTGCAGCGCCATCGAAGAACTCGCCATTGAAAGCGTGTTGAGCGGCGAAGCCCTGGAGCGTCTGCGGCAGTTTGTGCGCATGCTTGAAGAAACACGTGTGCGCTGCGCGCAGGAAAATCCCGTCGCGGTCATCACGGAATTGTTGGATGACATCGGCTACGAGGCTTGGCTGCATCAAAATGCCACCAGCGCCGCCATCGCCGACAGACGCATGGACAATGTGCGCTACCTGATTGAATCACTGGGCCGCTCATTAACCACAGCAGAAGACGACGACACCGACAGCGCCAGCAATGGTCTGGACAATGTGCGCGAAGCCATCGGCAAACTGGTGTTGCGCGATTTGCTGGAGCGCCAAGAGGAAGAGGAAGACCTCGATCGCGTGCAATTGTTGACACTGCATGCCGCAAAAGGCCTGGAATTTCCGCACGTATTTATTATGGGCTGGGAAGAAGAAATCCTCCCGCATCGCAACAGCATTGAGTCCGACCAGATCGAAGAAGAGCGCCGCCTTGCCTATGTAGGCATTACGCGCGCGCAGCGCACACTGACGCTGACGCTGGCACGCAAGCGCAAACGCTACGGCCAGGTGGTCGAACCCACACCCAGCCGTTTTTTGGAAGAACTGCCAGAAGACGATCTCAGTTGCGAAGGCGGCGACCAAGTGTTGACACAAGAGCAGCGCGACAAAAAAGCGCGCGACACCATGAACGACTTAATGAGCTTGTTTGATTAACCATGTTGGATTTACTGCGCCAGGGAATGAAAAACTTACAACCGGTGGATCACTGGCGGGCAGCTGCGTACCGTGCAGAGGCAGCCGTTTTGCTGGCTTTTACCGACGAACCCGATCCACAACTGATACTGACGCGCCGCGCCGATCACTTGAAATCGCACCGTGGTGAAGTGGCGTTACCCGGCGGCAAACGCGATGCCGAAGACAGCAGCTTTATCGTCACTGCTCTGCGTGAAAGTCACGAAGAAATTGATCTGCCGCCACAGGCGGTTGAAGTGTTGGGCGAACTCGACCCGATGGTGACGCGCTTCAGCGTCAAAGTGACACCGGTGGTCGGCATCATTGCACCCGACACCGTGCTGACACCCAATCCCGATGAACTCGACAGTATTTTTCGCGTGCCGTTATCATTCTTTTTGCGCGACGAACGCACGCGCACCGATCGCGGCACCGTCAATGGCCATTCGGTTGCCGTGCCGTGCTGGCACTGGCAGGGCTACGACATCTGGGGCGTCACCGCCATTATTCTGGTGAATTTTATGAACCGCGTACTCGGGCAAAACATCTACACCGGCGTGGAGTTATTGGCGAAACAAACGCAAGGTCAGATCATGCCCGAAGAATGGCTGACCGATGAAGACAAACAGAAAATGCAACAATCACATCAACAACCACCCAAGCAACTGTGCGACTAACCGCACAAACGAGAACAGCCATGACTGAAGTACTGATTGAATCTCCCTGCATTTCGATTTGCGCCATGGATGAAAACGACGTCTGTGTCGGTTGTTACCGCAGCGCCGAAGAAATTACCCGCTGGTCAAATGCTGACAATGGCGAGCGGCGGCAGATTATCTCCACTGCCGCCGAGCGCGCGAAAGCCGCTAGCCCATTCTGATAGCACTACTTCTTGCGAAAAGGCTTGGTGCT